>JAOUFA010000027.1 GCA_029858545.1 Betaproteobacteria bacterium | reverse complement strand
GCGAGGCCGGATCGTGGTTCTTCCTCGGCGAGATCTATTGCGCGCTGCCGTTGCCGGCCGACGCGCCGCAAACCGAACACTGCGGCAGTTGCGTGAAATGCATCGAAGTCTGTCCGACCCGTGCGATTCGCGCGCCTTATCGGCTCGATGCGCGCCGCTGCATATCCTATCTGACGATCGAATTGAAAGGATCGATCCCCGAGGACCTGCGTCCGCTCGTCGGCAATCGCGTCTATGGCTGCGACGACTGCCAGCTGGTATGCCCCTGGAATTCCTTCGCGCAGGTGAGCAGTGAACCCGATTTCGCGGTGCGCAACGGCCTCGATCGGGCGACGCTGGTCGAGTTGTTCGCCTGGAGCGAGCGCCAGTTCGACGAACGCCTGCGCGGTTCGGCGATCCGGCGTATCGGCCACGAACGCTGGCTGAGGAATCTCGCCGTGGGGCTGGGCAACGCGCCGCCGGCTGCTGCGGTGGTGGCCGCGCTGCGCGCGCGCGCCGGTCACCCCTCGCCACTGGTGCGCGAGCATGTCGGCTGGGCGCTCGCGCGCCAGGAGCGACGTGGGGAGAGCGACGAAACGTCGAACTGCCCGAGCACTTGAACCAATTCGGTGCCGCGCGCCTCAGCCCTTTTCACGCGGCCGGCGCGGATCGGCGATCCACTCGCTCCACGAGCCCGGATAGAGGCGCGAGCCTGCCAGACCGGCGAGTTCCATCGCGAAGATGTTGTGGCAGGCGGCGACGCCCGAGCCGCAGTAGTGCAGCACCTCGCGCGTCTCGCCATGCAGCAGCGGCGCGAATTCGGCGCGCAACTGTTCACCCGTCTTGAAGCGGCCTTCGTCGTCGAGGTTCTCACCGCAGAAGCGATTGCGTGCGCCGGGAATGCGGCCCGCGACCGGGTCGATCGGCTCCTGCTCGCCGCGAAAGCGCGCCGGCGCGCGTGCGTCGAGGAGTTGCACGCCGCCCTTGGCGAGACGGTGTTCCACCCACGCGGCCCCGACCGTCATCGCCTCGCGCACGCGGCAGGGATATTCGGTCGGCGCGAATGAGGCGACCTCGGCCGTCACCGGCCTGTCTTCGGAGGCCCATTGCGCGAGCCCGCCGTCGAGCAGCGCGACGTTCTCGTGACCGATCCAGCGCAGCATCCACCACAGGCGTGCCGCCATCGTGCCGTTGTTGGCGTCGTAGCAGACCACCCGGTCGCCCGGCTTCAGTCCCTGCTCGCCGAGCCACGCGGCAAAGCGGGGAGCATCGGGCAAGGGGTGTCTGCCGCCGCAGCCGTCTTTGGGTCCGGACAGATCGCGTTCCATATGTGCGAAGCGCGCGCCCGGGATATGCGCCTTGGCGAATTGCTCTTCGCCGAGGTTGGGACGGAACAGGTCGTGACGGCAGTCGAATATGCGCCAGTCGGGGTGGCGCGCGAGTTCGTCCGGTGAGGCGATCAGCGAGGCGGCCAACTTCTCAGGACCGGGACGGTTTGCCGAGCTTCGCCCGCAGCCACTCGTGGAAGTGCACCTCGGTGTCCTCCATGGGCGACTGGTAAGGGCCCGCGTCGTTCAGACCCTGTTCCCAGAGCGCGCGCCGGCCGCGGTCCATGCGCGAGCACAGGTCGCCGTCCTCGACCGCGGTTTCGATGTATGCCTCCTGTTGCGAGTCGATGAATTCGCGCTCGAACAAGGTGATTTCCTCGGGGTAGTAGAACTCGACCACGTTGGTGGTGAGCGTCGGCGAGCGCGGAATGAGGTGCGAGACGATCAGCACATGCGGGTACCATTCGAGCATCACGCCCGGGTAGTAACTCATCCACATCGCGCCGTACTTGGGTGCCTGACCGTTCAGGTATTTCACGCAGGCTTTCTGCCAGCGCGCGTATGCCGGGGTGCCGGGTTTGGCGAAACCCTCCTTCGCTTCGACGACCTGAATCGACCAGTCCCTTCCGTACTCGACGCGGAACCGGTCGCAGTCGGCGAAGTTGCTCAGACCGGGATGGAAGGGCACCACATGGTAGAGTTCCAGATAGACCTCGATGAAGGTCTTCCAGTTGCAGGCATAGTCGTCGACCATCACCCGGTCGAGTACAAAGCCCGAGAAATCGAAGTCGTCATGCAGTGAAAATCCCGCCAGATCGGAATGCGGATCGGCCGGGCCCGAGAACAGCAGGCCGTTCCAGTGAGTGAGCGGTTTCGACGCGAGCCTGACGCAGGGGTTGGCCGGAAAATGCGGTGCGCCGAGCAATTCACCCTTCAGATCGTAGGTCCAGCGATGAAACGGGCAAACGATATTCTGCGCATTGCCGCGTCCCTGCAGCATGATCGCCTGTCGATGACGGCAGATATTGGTGAGCAGTTCGATCCCGGCGTCGTTGCGTACCAGCATGCGCGCATGGTCCGCCCAGGCAAGCGTGTGGTAGTCGCCCGGCTGCGGCACCATCAGCTCGTGCCCGACGTAATTGGGACCGGCGTCGAAGAGGTGCTTTTTCTCCAGCGCGAAGTGTTCGGGATCGAAGTACCAGGAGACCGGCAACTGGCAGTCCGCCGGCCGGATGTTTTGCATGCTTGCGATGTCGGCCATCAAGGCCCTCCGTGTTGCAAGGGATCAGGACAGGAATAGAAGACAACGATGGCGTGATTTTACCCCGGTCAAGGTTTGACCGGCGAGGCTCGCTTCGGCTAAGGTAGACGCTGGCGTGCGCGGCGGAGTCGGAGTTGGAGTTGGAGTGGGAGTTTTCCGGCGTGAGCAGTTCGGCAGCGGCGCCCAATCCGTGCCTGATCATTGGGTTTCGACCATCCATTCCCCGAGTAGCGCCGCTCCGTGAGCAAATCGCCGCGCCACACCCCACCGCCGGAAACCGGTGCCGATTCCGGACTCACGTTCGAGAAGTCCCTTGCGGAATTGGAGAGAATCGTTGCGCAGATGGAGGGCGGAAGCCTGAGTCTCGAGCAGACCCTCGCCGCGCACCGGCGCGGGCTCGAATTGGCGCGTTTCTGCCAGCAACGGCTGGAAGCCGCGCAACAGCAGGTCAGGGTACTGGAGGGCGAGGTGCTCAAACCACTTGCCGCTCTCGATGGCGATGATCGCGATGGCGAATAGCCGGTCCGCCGCCGCCTTCGACGGCGATTTCGCTGCCTGGATGGGTTCGGTGCAGGCTCGCATGGAGTCCGTGCTCGCGCGCCTGTTGCCGGGCGCCGACACGCCACCCGAGCGTTTGCATCGCGCGATGCGCTACGCCGCGCTGGAGGGCGGCAAGCGGGTGCGCCCGCTGTTGTGCTTTGCGGCGGGCGAGGTGGTCGGCGCGAGCACGGCGCGACTGGAGATCGCCGCCGCCGCGGTAGAGATGATTCATGCCTATTCGCTGGTGCACGACGACATGCCGTGCATGGACGACGATGTGCTGCGCCGGGGCAAGCCGACGGTGCATGTCGAGTACGATCAAGCCACCGCACTGCTGGTGGGCGACGCGCTCCAGTCGCTCGCATTTCAACTTCTCGCCGAGAAGAAACTGACCGATGACCCCGCCGTGCAAGTGGAGATGTTGCGGAGCATGGCGCTCGCGGCGGGCTCGCGCGGCATGGCGGGCGGCCAGGCAATCGATATCGAGTCGACCGGCAAGTCGCTTGCCCTTCCCGAGTTGGAGTTCATGCACATCAGGAAGACCGGAGCGCTGATTCGTGCGGCGGTGATGCTGGGTGCGGGCTGCGGCGATGCGCTCGAGGAAAGGGAACGCGAGAAGCTCGATCATTTCGCGAAGTCCATCGGGCTCGCCTTTCAGGTGGTGGACGACGTGCTCGACGCGGAGGCGAGTACCGCGACCCTCGGCAAGACCGCAGGCAAGGATCAGAAACAGGGAAAGTCCACCTATGTGTCGGCGATGGGGATCATCGCGGCGCGCGAGTTCGCCGAGGAATTGCGCAATGAAGCCCATGACGCGCTCGCCGGCTTCGGCGGTCGCGCGAGTCGGCTCGCCAAGCTGGGCGATTTCATCGTGTTGCGGAAATTCTAGGTTCGACCATGAGCGCCCTCGAGGGAAGCACGAATCTGCCGCATGATATCGGCACCGCGCGCGCGGGCGAATCCCGGGCGGGCGGCTACAATCCGGTCATGAACGAACTACTCGGGACGATCGACGATCCGGCGCAGCTGCGCGCGCTCGATCGCAGGCAATTGCAGCAGCTCGCGCACGAGTTGCGCGCCTTCGTGCTCGATTCGGTCGCCAGGACCGGCGGCCATCTGTCGTCCAACCTCGGCACCGTCGAACTCACGATCGCGCTGCACTATGTTTTCGATACCCCCGAGGATCGCATCGTCTGGGACGTCGGACACCAGACCTATCCGCACAAGATCCTGACCGGGCGGCGCGCGGGCATGACCCGGCTGCGCATGCTCGATGGCATTTCCGGATTTCCGCGCCGCGTGGAATCCCCCTACGACACCTTCGGCACCGCGCACTCGTCGACCTCGATCTCGGCCGCGCTGGGCATGGCCGCGGCAGCGAAACTGAAGGGCGAGAAACGCAAGAGCATCGCGGTGATCGGCGATGGCGCGATGTCGGCCGGCATGGCCTTCGAGGCGATGAACAATGCCGGAGCGATGGACGTCGATCTGCTTGTCGTGTTGAACGATAACGAGATGTCGATCTCTCCGCCGGTCGGCGCGCTGACCAATTACCTCGCGCGGCTTCTGTCGGGACGCATCTACGATACCGCGCGGCGAGCGAGCGAACACCTGCTGAAGCGCGTGCCGGGGGCCTGGGCGCTCGCGCGCCGGGCCGAGGAGCACGTGAAGGGAATGATTACGCCGTCGACCCTGTTCGAGGAGTTCGGCTTCAACTACATCGGGCCGATCGACGGTCATGACCTCGATGCGCTGATCCCGACCCTGGTCAACATCCGCAAGTTGAAGGGGCCGCAGTTCCTGCATGTCGTGACGAGGAAGGGCCAGGGTTACAAGCTCGCCGAGGATGATCCGATTGCCTATCACGGGCCGGGCACGTTCGATCCGGCGCAGGGCTTGCAGAAGGCACCGGCCGGCAAACCCAGCTACAGCCAGATCTTCGGCGAATGGCTGTGCGACATGGCCGAGGCCGATCCGATGCTCGTCGCGATCACCCCGGCGATGCGCGAGGGTTCGGGCATGGTCGAATACTCGGAGCGCTTTGCGGAGCGCTATTTCGACGTCGGCATCGCCGAGCAGCATGCGGTCACCTTCGCGGCGGGACTCGCCTGCGAAGGCATGAAGCCGGTGGTCGCGATCTATTCGACTTTCCTGCAGCGCGGCTACGACCAGCTGATTCACGATGTCGCGATCCAGAACCTGCCGGTGGTGTTCGCGCTCGACCGCGGCGGACTGGTCGGCGGCGACGGCGCGACGCATAACGGCGTGTTCGACCTGGCCTACCTGCGCACCGTGCCCAACATGACCGTGATGCTGCCTGCGGACGAGAACGAATGCCGGCAGATGCTCTATACCGCCTATATGCTCGGATCGCCCGCCGCGGTGCGCTACCCGCGCGGTACCGGACCGGGGGTGGCGATCGAACGTGCGATGCGCGCGTTGCCGGTGGGCAGCGGAGAACTGCGCCGCGAGGGAAAGCGCGTCGCGCTGCTCGCCTTCGGCGCGATGCTCAGGCCCGCGCTGGAGGCCGCTGAACTGCTCGGCGCCAGCGTCGCGAACATGCGTTTCGTAAAGCCCCTGGACCGGACACTGGTAAAGCAGCTTGCCGAGTCGCACGAGCTGCTGGTCACCATCGAGGAGCATCAACTGATGGGGGGGGCGGGCAGCGCGGTGTGCGAGCTGCTCGCCGAACTGGGCATCGAGCGCAGGCTGCTGATGCTGGGCCTGCCGGATCGTTTTATCGATCACGGCGATCCGGTGAAGTTGCTCGCCTCGGTAGGGCTGGACGGCGCAGGGATCGTCAAATCGGTGCGTGCGGTAATAGCCGAGTAAATTAGTCGGATGTTATAATTCGGCCTGCCTTAGGATCAGGGCGGCGCCGGCGCAGCGGGCGAGACCCGACGCGGGCGCGCCAGGCAACCGCCGCAAATTCAACATCAGAGCGCAAGACCTAGACCATGAAAGCTCGCGATCTACACAGCAGCATCCCCGATATCCAGTCTTCGCACGACTCGCGCCGGCTGGCGATCGACAAGGTGGGCATCAAGGCGATCCGTCACCCGATGAAGATTCAGGAGCGCTCGGGCGCGATTCAACGCACCATTGCCACGCTCAACATGTACGTCGGCCTGCCGCACCACTTCAAGGGCACGCACATGTCGCGTTTCGTCGAAATTCTGAACGCGCGCGAGCGCGAGATCACGGTCGACACCTTCCAGACCATGCTGCGCGAAATGGTCGAGCGGCTCGAGGCCGAGGAGGGGTTGATCGAAATGAGTTTTCCGTACTTCATCGAGAAGGCGGCGCCGGTTTCGGGCGTGAAGAGCCTGATGGACTACGAGGTGAGTTTCACCGGCGAGATACGCCGCAAGAAGCAGTCGTTCACCGCGAAAGTGGTGGTGCCGGTAACGAGCCTCTGTCCGTGCTCGAAGGAGATTTCCGACCGGGGGGCGCACAACCAGCGCTCGCACGTCACGGTTTCATGCCGCCTGAATGCCTTCGTATGGATCGAGGAGATCATCGATATCGTCGAGAAGCAGGCATCGAGCGAACTGTACGGCCTGCTGAAACGCCCCGACGAGAAGTTCGTCACCGAGCGCGCCTACGACAACCCGAAATTCGTCGAGGACATGGTGCGCGACATGGCCGCGGCGCTCAATCTCGACGAGCGGATCGACGGCTACACGGTCGAATCGGAGAACTTCGAGTCGATCCACAACCACTCCGCCTACGCGATGATCGAGTTCGAGAGGCCGTCTCGCAAGGCTTGAGGGGGGCGCGGCGTCAGTAGCGCCGGGTGAGCGTCAGGGTGGTTCCCTCGCGCTGCATTTCGAGACGATTCAGAAAACTCATGCCCAGCAGTGCAATCTCGAGACCGCCCTCGAGCACGATGGCATCGACGTTGTGCAGCTCGATGTCGCCGACCTTCACCGTGTCGAGCTTGATCGCGTAGAACGGCGCGGGGCCATTCGCGGTGAGGGTGTTGCCGCGCGCGCCCCGGCGGTAGTCGAGTCCCAGGCGGCGTGCGTCCCGCGCGGGCAGCGCGACCGATGTGGCCCCGGTGTCGACGAGGAAGCGCGTGTGGCCGCCATTGATCGAGCCTTCGGCGACGAAATGGCCGCGTGCATCGGCGGCGAGCACCGCGCTCTGGCGGTCACCGCCACGCGCCGCGCCGACGCCCTGGCGCTGACCGAGGATCAGCACGCGGCGCAAGCCGTTGGCTTCGATGGTCGCGCGGTCGCCGTCAATCGAAACAACGCTTACGCCTCCCGCGCGTTGCCCGACGCGCAGGCTGCGCGGTTGCGCGCCGTCGATGACGAGCACGGCCACCCGGTTGCCGATCACCCCGACCAGGGACACGTCCTGCGCCATCACCTGCGAACCGAACAGGCAGGCAAGAACCGCAATAGAATGTCGTATCATGAAACCGGTGGCCATTTTCAGGCACGCGAAAGGCGAAGGCCCCGGCTATTTTGCCACCTATCTGGAACGGCACGCGATTCCATCAATACTGATCGCCGTCGATGCGGGGGAAGGCATTCCGCGCGACGCGCGTCAGTTTTCCGGCTTGGCATTCATGGGCGGTCCGATGAGCGTCAACGATCCGCTGCCCTGGGTCGCGCAGTCGATCGAACTCATCCGCAACGCGGTGCGTGCCGGCATTCCGCTGCTCGGCCACTGCCTGGGTGGGCAGCTGGTGTCGAAGGCGCTCGGCGGAGTCGTAGGCGCCAACTCCTGCAAGGAAATCGGCTGGGGCCGGGTCGCGGTCGAAGACAACGAAATCGCGAAAACCTGGCTGGGCGATGACCTGGCCGGGTTCGAGTCCTTCCACTGGCACGGCGAAACCTTCTCGATCCCGCCCGGGGCGACGCGTGTGCTCTCCGGTGCGCATTGCGTCAACCAGGCGTTCGCGCTGGGAAGGCACGTCGGCATGCAATGCCACGTCGAGATGACCGAGGAAATGGTTCGTCGGTGGTGCGACCTTGGCCGCGCCGAAATCGACGCCGCGGCCGCGAGCCCGGCGGTGACGCCGCGTGAGGAGATCCTGCGCGATCTGGAGCCGCGCGTGGCGGCGCTGAACCGCATTGCCGATCGCATCTACGACCGCTGGCGCGAAGGACTCGCGCGCAACTGAGCGCGAAGACCGGCAAAGTTTCGACCGACTCGCGCAGCGGAGCGAGGTACTTGCTCCGGGGCAATGCCCGCGTCCGATCACCGCCGCGTCGTCAATCCCTGAAGTTGACGAACTGCACCGGCACCTCCGCCACGGCAGTGCGCACGAGCTGGATCGCACCCTGCAAGTCGTCCTTTTTCGCGCCGCTGATGCGCACCGCGTCGCCCTGGATCGATCCCTGCACCTTGAGCTTGGAATCCTTGAGCAGTTTGACGATCTTCTTCGCGGTTTCCTGCGGAACTCCGACCTTTACCGTCACCGTGCGCTTGACCTTGTCGCCGGACATCTTTTCGATCGCGCCGAGCTCCAGGCTGCGCAGGTCGATGTTGCGCTTGCTCATTCTGGAGCGCAGTACGTCGACGACCTGTGCGAGCTTGAATTCGTCATCGGCGTAGGCCGTGAGTTCGAGCTCCTTTTGCTCGATGCGCGCGTCGGATCCCTTGAAGTCGAAGCGGGTCGAGATTTCCTTGTTGGCCTGCTCGAGCGCGTTCTTGATTTCCTGTTTGTCCACTTGCGAGACGATATCGAATGAGGGCATGCGGTGCTCCGTCGGATCGGTTGGCGGCCGGGTTCAGCGCCTGGCGTTGTTGAGGCGCAGCAGGTCGTTGACCCAGCGCTCGGTGGTGTATCGGATCCATGCCATGTCGGCGGCATTGTCGAGCCGGGTGTGGACCGAGAGGATCAGCGCCTTGCCTCGCAGCCAGACAAGCGTGGTGCTGAACAGCATGTACTGGGGTTTCTCGTCGGCGTCCTTCTTTTCGGACGGGATGCGCAGGCCCTGGAGTATCGAAACCACTTCGCGGGTGCGGCGCAGTTCGGCCAGCAGCCGCGGCTGCCCGTGCGGCGGCTGATCGAGGTACTTGACCAGATCCAGGTCCGGCGCCGCCGGACCCGCCGCGCGCAACACGTCGGCAACGAGCTGCGAGAAGTCACGGTTGCCGACCAGGCTGCGTTCCAGCACCTTGGGCGTAACCACCAGCATGTGGCGGCGGAACTCCGGCGTGTCGCCGCCCATGAACAGACGCAGATCGGCATCCGAAATGGCGAACAACAGCACCCGGTTGGACGCCGAGGTGAGCGATTCGGCGAGTTCCTGGATGCGCGGCGAACCGGTAAAGGCCGTATCGGCGAATCCCGCCGGAGAATCGAGTGCGATGCGTACCTCGTCCAGATCGACCACGAAGGGGCCCGCCATCGCCGGCGCCGCGGCGAGCGCCGCTCCGAGGGCGATCCAGCGCGCTCGGGCGAGCATCGTCATCCCCGCTTCGTGCCGCGGCCGCGCTGCGCGCCGATGCGCAGACGCAGCGCGTTCAGGCGGATGAAGCCATCGGCGTCGGCCTGGTTGTAGGCGCCGCGATCGTCGTCGAAGGTCGCGATGCGCGTGTCGAACAGCGAATCCTTCGACGCGCGCCCGGTGACCAGAACCGTGCCCTTGTAGAGCTTGACGCGCACCGTGCCGTTGACCGGTGCCTGCGATTCGTCGATCAGCGACTGCAACAGCCGGCGCTCGGGACTGAACCAGTAGCCGTTGTAGACCATGCGCGCGTAGCGCGGCATCAGGTCATCCTTCAGCGCGAGCACCTCGCGGTCAAGCGTGATCGACTCGATCGCACGGTGCGCCTTGAGCATGATCGTGCCGCCCGGGGTCTCGTAGCAGCCGCGGCTCTTCATGCCGACGTAGCGGTTCTCCACCATGTCGAGGCGCCCGACCCCGTGCTTGCCGCCGATCTTGTTGAGCGTGGCGAGCACCTGGGAGGGGGTGAGCTTCTTGCCATTCACCGCAACGATGTCGCCGCGCCGGTATTCGAGCTCGATGTGCTGCGCGCGATTGGGCGCCTTCTCGGGCGAGACGGTGATGCGCCACATCGAGTCCTCGGGCTCGAAGTCGGGGTCCTCCAGCACGCCGCCCTCGTACGAGATGTGCAGCAGGTTCGCGTCCATCGAGTAGGGCGCGCCGCCGCCCTTTCTCTTCTTGAAATCCACCGGAATGCCGTGCCGGTCCGCGTAGGCGAGCAGCTTGTCGCGCGAGAGCAGGTCCCACTCGCGCCACGGGGCGATGACGCGCACGCCGGGCATCAGCGCGTAGGCGCCGAGCTCGAACCTTACCTGGTCGTTGCCCTTGCCGGTGGCGCCATGGGAAATGGCGTCGGCACCGGTCTTCCTCGCGATCTCGACCAGGTGCTTCGCGATCAGCGGGCGCGCGATCGAGGTGCCGAGCAGATACTCGCCCTCGTACACCGCGTTGGCGCGGAACATCGGAAACACGAAGTCGCGCACGAACTCCTCGCGCAGATCCTCGATGAAGATCTGCTTGACGCCGAACATCTTCGCCTTCCTGCGCGCCGGGGCGAGTTCCTCGCCTTGGCCGATGTCGGCGGTGAAGGTGACCACTTCGCAGCCGTAGCGGTCCTGCAGCCATTTCAGGATCACCGAGGTGTCGAGTCCGCCGGAATAGGCGAGGACCACTTTCTTGACGCTCTGTGCGGATTGTCTTGCCATCAGGGGTTCACTCTTCCTAGTAAGAGAAATTCGAGCAGTGCCTTTTGCGTGTGCAGGCGATTTTCGGCCTCGTCCCATACCGCGCTTTGCGGTCCGTCGATCACCTCGGCGGCCACCTCCTCGCCGCGATGCGCCGGCAGGCAGTGCATGAACAGCGCTTCGGGTTTCGCCGCGCGCATCATCTCGACGTCGACCTGCCAGTCCTGGAACGCGCGCAGGCGTTCCAGGTTTTCGGCTTCGAAACCCATGCTGGTCCACACGTCGGTGGTCACCAGGTCGGCGCCGCGCGCCGCGTCCATCGGATCGCGGAATTCCTCGTAGTGGTCGGTGCCGTACAGTCCGGCACGCTCGGGCTCGACCTCGTAGCCCGGCGGCGTCGAGACATGCACATTGAAGTCGAATACTTCGGCCGCCTGCAGCCAGGTGTTGCATACGTTGTTGGAGTCGCCGATCCAGGCCACCGTCCTGCCCCGGATTGAACCGCGCTGCTCGATGAAGGTGAAGATGTCGGCGAGGGTCTGGCACGGATGGTATTCGTTGGTGAGCCCGTTGATCACCGGCACGCGCGAATTTCCCGCGAACCGGGTGAGGATTTCCTGCTCGAAGGTGCGGATCATCACGACGTCGCACATGCGCGAGATCACCTGCGCCGCGTCCTCCACCGGCTCGCCGCGCCCGAGTTGCGAGTCGCGTGTGCTGAGGAAGATCGCCGCGCCGCCCATCTGATGCATGCCGGCCTCGAACGACAGGCGGGTGCGCGTCGACTGTTTCTCGAAGATCATCGCGAGAGTGCGATCCTCGAGCGGCCAGTAACGCTCGTAGCGTTTGAAGCGTTCCTTGATCCAGCGTGTGCGCGTGAACAGGTGCTCATACTCCTCGCGCGAGAGGTCCTTGAACTGAAGATAGTGGCGCAATTCCATGGTCGGTCGCACCGACTGGCTCAGCGTCCCGCGGCGGCGGGTTGCGGGGAGGCCTGCGGCGCGGCCTGTGCGAGCCGCGCGCGGACCAGCGGCACGAGGCGCTCGACCACGAGTTGTCCCTCGGCCTCGCTCATCACGAGCGGCGGCAGCAGGCGGATTACCGTTTCGGCGGTGACATTCACCACGAGTCCCGCGTCGAGCGATGCCTTGACGATTTCCCCGCAGGGCTGCGACAGTTCGACGCCGATCATCATTCCCATGCCGCGGACCTCGACGACTCCGGGCAGGCCGGCGAGTTGCGTGGCGAGCGCGCCGCGGATCGCATCGCCGACGCGCAGCGCATTGTCGAGCAGCCCCTCGTCGCGGATCGCGTCGAGCGTCGCGATCACCGCGGCGCAGACGAGCGGATTGCCGCCGAAGGTCGATCCGTGGTTGCCGCGTTTGAACACGCCTTTCGCGCGACCGGCGACCAGGCAGGCACCCACCGGCAGCCCCGAACCGAGTCCCTTCGCGAGCGGCAGCACATCGGGCAGGATTCCGGCGTGCTGATAGACGAACCATTTACCGGTGCGCCCGAGGCCGCACTGCACCTCGTCGAGCATCAGCAGCCACTCGTTGCGATCGCACAGCGCACGCAGGCCGCGCAGGTAGTCCATGCCGGCGACTTGGATGCCTCCTTCGCCCTGGATCGGCTCGACCAGCACCGCGACGACATTGCGATTGTTCGCCGCGATCTTTTCGACGGCTTCGAGATCGCCGTGCGGTACACGTACGAATCCCGTGACCAGCGGCTCGAATCCGGCCTGCACCTTGCGGCTGCCGGTGGCCGACAGCGTCGCGAGGGTGCGGCCGTGAAACGCATTTTCCATCACTACGATCGCCGGTTCGTTGATTCCCCGGTCGTGACCGTACTTGCGCGCAACCTTGATCGCCGCTTCGTTCGCTTCGCAGCCCGAATTGCAGAAGAACGCTTCGTCGAGACCCGAAATCGACGCAAGCCGTTCGGCCGCGGCCTCCTGCCAGGGAGCACGAAACAGGTTGGAAGTGTGCAACACGCGCGCCGCCTGCTCGGCGAGGGCGCGCGTGAGTTTCGGGTGAGCGTGGCCGAGGGTGTTCACGGCGATGCCCGCCAGGGCATCGAGATACTTGTTGCCGTCTTCGTCCCACAACCAAACGCCTTCGCCGCGCACGAAGGCGACCGGCTGTCTGGCATAGGTGTCCATGACATGCGACATGACGTTCTCCATGGTGCCGCGACGTACAGATTCCGAAAAGCAAAACGGCGGTCGGGACCGCCGTTTTTGAAATACTATCATAGGAGGTGGAAATGTCGAGGGGCGCGGCATCCGCGCGATCGATAAGGCGAGACGAGGTATAGCGATGACCGAGATCCGCGTACCGGACCGGCGCGACATGTGGATTCATATGCTGCTCTACCCCGGGCATACGCTGCCGACCGCCTTGGCACCGATCCTCGTTGCGGTGGGGCTCGCCGTGCGTGACGGGAGTTTCGCGGCGCTTCCCGCGCTGTTCGCCTTCATTGCCGGTTGGCTGATTCAGGTCGGCGGCGTATTCACCGACAACTACGAGAATCTCGTGCGTCACCCCGACGATCGCGAGCATCCGCAGCTCGTCACCGCGTTGCGCAACGGCGCGCTGACCCTGGCGGGACTGCGCGCGGCGATCGCGGCCTGCTACCTCGGCGCGCTCGCGGCGGGCGCGTATTTGATTTCGGTCGCCGGGCTGCCGGTGCTGTGGATCGGATTGGCCGCGATTGCGGCCAGCCTGCTCTATTCGGCGGGGCCCTGGCCATTCGGCCTGGCGGGCCTTGCCGACCCGGTATTCCTGCTGTTTTTCGGCGCGGTATCGGTGAGCGGTGGCTACGTGGTGCAGGCGTTGCCAGAGTCCCTGCCCTGGAACGCCGTCGCGCTTGGCTTGCCGGTCGGTGCCCTCACCACCTGCATCCTGATTATCGACGACATTCGCGACCGGGAATTCGACCTCGAGAAGGGCAAGCGGACGGTCGCGGTGCGCTGGGGCTTGCGCTGGAGTCGCGCCGAGTTCCTCGCGCTGATGGGCGCTGCCTACCTCGCGCCGATCTGGGCCTGGGGCTGGCTTGAATTCTCCGCGACGGTGCTGCTGCCGCTTGCCACGCTGCCGCTTGCCGTCGCGACCACGCGCCTGGTCTTCAGGCTCGAGCGCTTCGAGGACCTGGTGCCGATGACGCCGCGCGCGGCGCGCCTGTTGCTCGCCTATTCGGCGCTGCTCGCGGCGGGTGTCGGGATGTCGGACTAGGAGGCGTCGCCGGTCCCCGGCAATGGTGCGGAATTTCCATGAGCGAACGCACGGTTGCACGCGGCGCAACGGTACCGAACCGGGAGATGGAGCAATGTCGGAATTAGCCGCCCAGGACGCTGCGGCAATCGCCGCGAGGCTCAGCCCAGCCTGTTGAGCCCCTTCTCCTCGTGCGGCTTGAGCACGCGCACGCAGGGCTGATATCCCTCGTGAACGATGCCGTGCAGTTCCATCCTTTTCTGCGAGCGCAGCAGGTCGCCGAGGTACTCGACGATGTTGGGCGTGATCATCTGGCCCGGCACGAGCACCGGGATACCGGGCGGGTAGGGCGTGATCTGGTCGGCGCAGACGCGGCCGCCCAGCGCGTGATTGACGCGCTCGCGCTCGTCGAAGATCGGCACCAGTTCCCCGCCGCAGTAGTAGGCGTCACGCGGCAGGAAGCGCAGCTTGGTGAAACCCGGAATTTCCGGGGTCTGCACCAGGCGGCGCGGACTGCGCCGCTCGCGCGCGATTCGCATCAGCGCGTCGTACAGGCGCGAGACTTTCGATCGCGTGGTGCCGACGGTGAGCAGCAGAGTGAGGGTGTTGAAGGTGCTCTTTTCGACCTGGATGTTGTAGCGCTCGAACAGTTCGCGCTGCAGTTCCTCGACCGTGTAGCCGCAACCGGAGACGTCGACCGTGACCTTGGTGGGATCGAGCCGGATGCCGTCGCCGCGGGTTTGCTCGGGGAGCAGGTCTTCCAGTGCCAGGGTGCGGAACACCCGTGTCGAGTCGATCTGTTCGCGCAGTTCCTTGGCAAGCGCGAGCGTGCGCGAGAGCAATTTGTAGCCCTCCATCACCGCCTGCTTCCTTGCCACGTCGAGGCTCGCGATCATCGTGTACTGCGGGCTGGTCGAGGTGTGCATGTTGAAGTTCTCGCGGAACAGGTGTTCCTTGAAGCCGGGGTCGTTGACGTGAATCATCGACGCCTGCGAGAACGCGGAAAGCACCTTGTGGGTCGATTGCGTGGCGTAGTCGGCGCCGGCTTCCAGCGCGGTGGGGCGGAATTCCGGGTGAAAGCGCGCGAATCCGTACCACGCCTCGTCGATGATCACCTTGATATTCTTCTTGTGCGCCGCCTCGACGATCGGGGCGAGGTCGTAGCGCAGCCCGTCGTAGGTGCACGAGGTGAGAATCAGCGCCTCGGCGTCCGGGTGCTCATCGATCGCGTCGAAGATCAGCTTCTTCGGCACCGGCCCGTACAGGCCGTACTTGCCGTTGAGCGAGGAATCGAGATATACCGGATGCGCGCCCGAGAGCACCACGCCGTGGTGCACGCTCTTGTGGCAGTTGCGATCGAGCAGCAGCTTCTCGCCCGGCGCGAGCAGCGTCTGGAAGATCACCTTGTTCGCGGTCGAGGTGCCGTTGGTGGCGAAAAAGGTGCGCCGCGCGCCGAACGCCTTCGCCGCCATCGCCTGCGCCTCGGCGATCACGCCCTTGGGTTCCATCAGCGAATCGAGCATCGGCACCGACACCGAGAGGTCGGCGTCGAACACGTGCTCGCCCATGAATTCGTAGAAGTCGTTGACCCAGGGACTGCCGCGCAGCGACTCGCCCGACGAGTGGCCGGGCGTGTGCCACTGGTCCTTCGCCATCCACACGTAGTTCTTCAACTGGTCGTAGAACGGAGTCTTGGCGACTTCCTGGATCTGCGCGTTCAGGATGCGGTAAATGCCGCGATAGTCCTTTTCCTCGCGGTAGAAGTAGCCATCGACGGCTTCGGTGAACAGCGCGTCGACGACGTCGTCCTCCTTTTCCTGCGCGATCAGGATATACACCGACAACTCGGGCCGGAAGCGCGTAATGCGCTTGACGAGCTCGATCGCCGACATCTGGAGTTTCTTCTTGCCGCCGTTCTTGCGCGCGCCGGGCAGGCTGTAGAGCACATCGTCGACCAGCACCGCCTGGATGTCGCCGTCGCCCTCGATTGCGGCGAGCGCCTCCTTGGCGGTGGCGACGCCGGCGAAGCAGATGCCGAGGGGATTGTCGATCGAGCGCGCCGCGGCGTTGAGCCCCTTGACGAATTCTCGCAGGACGAGCGCTTCGTCGTTGATGACGAGGATGCGGCTCGTCGGCTTAGGCATTGCGCATCCGGATGCTTGGGGTGAGGCACGGGACGCGCTGCGCCGGGACCGTCAGCCCGGCGGCGGCTATAATTTGCCCATGTATCGGCGCCCGGCTCACGCGTTCGCGTATCTCACAGGAAAAGCCGGTGCGGTAGTCGGGGTCGGGTCGGCGCGCGCGAGCGCGCCGGATTACTGCATTGCCTTGATCGCGCGCGCGAGGCGGCTCTTGTGACGATTGGCGGCGTTGGCGTGCAGCACGCCCTTCGCGGCGCTGCGGTCGAGAATGCTCGCGCTGCGCGAAAGGGCCGCGGCGGCGGTCTTCTGGTCGCCCGCACTGACCGCCTTCTTGACGTTCTTGATCGCCGTGCGCACCGCGGTGCGCAGGCTCATATTGTGGTCGCGCCGCGTGAGTGCTTGGCGGGCGCGTTTGCGCGCGGATTTGATGTTAGCCATGGAGTGTCGCCTGGGCGGAAAAAGGCGCGCATTGTATCGGCTAACTGCCTACCGCGCAAGGCAAAACCATGCGGCGCGGGCGACGCGAAACGGGCGGCGGCAAGCCGCTCCGACGGGGGGCGGCGTGCGACTGCTTAGGGCGCTCGCCACCGTGAGCAGCATGACTCTCGTCTCGCGTGTGCTGGGGTATGCGCGAGACTTCTTGATCGCGCGCGCCTTCGGCGCCGGGGTCGCCACCGACGCGTTCTTCGTCGCCTTCAAGATCCCCAATCTGCTGCGAAGGTTGTTCGCCGAAGGCGCCTTTTCGCAGGCATTCGTGCCGATCCTCGCCGAGTACCGGCAGCGC
>JAOUFA010000366.1 GCA_029858545.1 Betaproteobacteria bacterium | reverse complement strand
CGGCGATGCCGAACACCCAGCCGCAGGGCGGCGAGCCGAACTCCCAGTCCCGCACATCGCCCACGACGTAGCCTTCGATGCGGGCGCCGGAATCGGCGACCAGAAAGAAACGCTGCGCCCGGCCGCCCCCGTAGCGGCGCAGGATCTCCGCCCAGTAGTCGCGCTTGCGCACCCCGGTGATGCGCGCGTCGATCTCGATTACCTGGTCGAGATCGGCCGCCTGCGCGCCGCGCACGCGCACCCCGGACTCCATGCCCTTGTCCTTCCTGACCGCCACAGCCGCTCCCTTACGAGATTCGCGCCAAAATACGCCTTTCGATACTGGAATGCACGCGGGACCGATTGTAGGAGTTTCCGGGAATTCGCAGGCACCTGATCGCAGCGGGTATCGGGCGATACTCGGAACTTCGCCATGTCGATACTGCGTCATGGCTTCTCCGCTCTGGACGAGCGTACACTGCATGGTGAAACGCGATTGCCTGCCACACACCGCACCGGTACGATTCACCTCCGGGAGCAGGCGCGGTAACGCTTAACCTGGATCAAGCCGGGGCGGGGCGGGTCATGGTGACATCGTCGTTCCAAGGCAAAAGGCAGGAAAGCGGAGGCACAAATGAAATCCACCCTGGTAGCCGGAATCAGCACGACACGCGTTTTCGCGATTGACCGCGAGCGCACCATCGATTTCATGGGAGAGGCGGCACGCGTGTACGCGACCCCGATGCTGGTACGCGACATCGAGATGGCCTGCCGCGATTTTTTGCTCGACCATCTCGACGCGGGCGAGGACTCGGTCGGCACGCGGGTCGAAATCGATCATCTCGCGGCGACCTTGCTCGGGATGACGGTACGCATCGAGGCCAAGATCGCCGAGATAAAGGGCCGCGCGGTGACCTTCGAGGTCAACGGCTCGGACGGCCTGGACACCATCTGCCGCGGCAAGCACACACGCTTCGTCGTCGATGTGAAGCAAACCGAGCAGCGGCTCGCCGCCAAGGCGGCGAAAGCCAAAGCGCTTTGACGTCGTCAGCGAGGCGCCCCGGGTGAACGAGTCGGACACAACGCGCAAAGTCCAGACTTACTGCTACCAGTGCGTGGCGGGTCCCGACCTGCTCACCGTCACGGTAAAGGACGGTGTCGCGACCGAAGTCGAACCGAATTTCGCCGCGGCAGGCGTGCATCCGGGCGGTGGCAAGGTCTGCGTCAAGGCCTACGGCCTAGTGCAGAAGCTCTACAACCCGAATCGGGTGTCTTCGCCGATGAAGCGCACGAACCCGAACAAGGGCCGTGACGAAGACCCACGCTTTGTACCGATTTCCTGGGACGAGGCTTTCGAACTGATCGCGAACAAGCTCCTTGAGATCCGCGCGAAGGGGCTCACCGATGAATCGGGCTATCCGCGCGTCGCGGCAAGCTTCGGTGGCGGCGGCACCCCGCAGTCCTATATGGGGAGTTTCCCGGCCTTCCTTGGCGCCTGGGGATCGATCGATATGGGCTTCGGTTCCGGCCAGGGAGTGAAATGCACGCACTCGGAACATCTTTATGGCGAGTTCTGGCACCGCGCCTTCACGGTATCGCCCGACACGCCGATGTCCGAGTACGTGATCTCCTGCGGCGCGAATACCGAGGCCTCGGGCGGCGTGGTCGGCGTCTGGCGGCATGCCGACGCGCGCATCCGCGGCATGAAGCGGGTGCAGGTCGAACCGCACCTCTCGGTCACCGGCGCGTGTTCGGCCGAGTGGGTGCCGATCAAACCAAAGACCGACCCGGCCTTCCTTTACGCGATCATGCACGTGGTACTGCTGGAGCAGCCACGCGCGCGGCTCGATGTCCCTTTTCTGCGCGATCACACCGCCTCCCCCTATCTGGTCGGGCCGAACGGTTTTTATCTGCGCGATCGCGAAACGCGCAAGCCGTTGCTGTGGGATACGCGGCGCGGCGCCGCGGTGGTCTTCGACACACCCGACATCGAGCCGGCGCTGGAGGCACGCCTCGTCGTCGACGCGATCGAGGTCGGGCCCGATGGCGACGTACTGGCGGAAGGAAAGCTCGAAGGCGAGACCAGTTTCGCCAAACTGCTCGCGCATATGAAACCGTACACGCCCGAGTGGGCGAGCGGAATCTGCGACGTGCCGGCCTCTACCATGCGTCGTATCGCCACCGAGTATCTCGATCACGCGCATATCGGCGAGACCATCGTCATCGACGGCAAGACCCTGCCGTTTCGCCCGGTCGCGGTCGCCCTCGGCAAGACCGTCAACAACGGCTGGGGTGGCTTCGAATGCTGCTGGGCGAGAACGATGCTCGCCGCGCTGGTCGGCGCGCTCGAGGTGCCAGGGGGCACGCTCGGCACCACGGTGCGCCTCAACCGCCCGCTCTCCGAGCGGCACGAAAGCGTGAAGCCGGGACCCGACGGTTTCATGGCCTATCCGCTCAACCCGACCGACAAGGCGAACTGGAGCGCGAAGCCCAATATCCGCAACGCCTACCGCACGCTCGTGCCTCTTGCCGCCGACGGTCCCTGGAGCCAGGCGCTCGGGCCGACGCATTTTTCCTGGATGTTCCTCGGCGAGACGCCACCGGGACTGCCGCGCGTCACCTACCCCGAATTCTGGTTCGTCTACCGCACCAATCCGGCAATTTCCTTCTGGGACACGAAAAAGGTCGCCGAACGCATGGCGAGCTTTCCCTTCATCGTGGCAATGGCCTATACGCGCGACGAGACCAATCACTTCGCCGACGTCCTGCTGCCCGATCAGATGGACCTCGAGAGCCTGCAGTTGATACGCATCGGCGGCTCGAAGTACATCGAGCAGTTCTGGAAGCACGAGGGCTATGCGCTGCGCCAGCCGGTGGTGGCACCGAAGGTCGATGCGCGCGACTTTACCGACATCGCCACCGAGCTCGCGCGTCGCACCGGGTTGCTGGAACGCTACAACGACTCGATCAACCGCGGCACCGCGGGCGTGAAGCTGAAGGGCACAGGCTGGGACTTTTCACTCGACCCCAAGCGCGCGCACAGCCGAGACGAAATCTGGGACGCGGTATGCCGCGCTGCGAGCGCCGAGCTGACCGACGGCAAGGAATCGCACGGGCTCGAATGGTGGAAGGCACACGGCCTGCGCACCAAGCCGTTTCCGCAATCCGACTGGTATCTCTTTCCGACCCTCGTCGCGCAGGGCCTGCGCTTCGAATTGCCCTACCAGGAGCGGCTGTGGCGTGTCGGCAAGGAACTGGAACGGCGCATGCACGGCGAGGGCATCAGCTGGTGGGACAAGCAGCTCGCCGAATACCAGCCGTTGCCGGCATGGAAGGGTTTCCCCAAGATCTGGGAAGACGAACTCGTGCGCGTGGGCGGCAACACCCAGGACTATCCATTTTGGTTGCTGACCTCGCGCAGCATGCAATACGCCTGGGGCGGTAATGTCGGCATGCAGATCATCCACGAGGTGGCCTCGAACGTCGCCGGACACGGCGGAGTAATCATCAACACCGGTCGCGCCGAAGAACTGGGCATCGCCGAAGGCGACGCGGTCGAGATCGCGACGCCACGCGCGAAGGTGCGCGCCCGCGCGGTATTGCGCCAGGGAATACGACCCGACACGCTGCTACTGATCGCGCAGTTCGATCACTGGATGACGCCGTACGCGAAGGACTTCGGCGTGCCGAGCATCAACAGCCTCGTGCCGATGTCGATGAACCTGACCGATGCGACCGGGTCAAGCGCGGATGTGGTGTGCGTCTCCATGAAGAAGGCGGGTTGAGGTGACAAGGACGGTAACCAAGTTGGCGCGAGGTCTGAGGGGGTTGTGTCTCGCGCTTTTGCCCGGCCGCGAAGGCGCGCCCGTGCAAAAGCGGGAGATCGGTGAAAAGCCATTGGCGCTTGGGGGTGGACGATGACGCGCTGGGCCATGGTCGCCGACCTGCGGCGCTGCGTCGGCTGCCAGACCTGCACCGCGGCATGCAAGCACGCCAACGCGACCCCGCCGGATGTGCAATGGCGGCGCGTGCTCGACATGGA
>JAOUFA010000365.1 GCA_029858545.1 Betaproteobacteria bacterium | reverse complement strand
AGCACGAAGAAATCAAGCGACTCGGCAAGGTCGTTCCCGATTTTTCGCCGGGCGATACCCTGGTGGTGCGCGTGAACGTGGTCGAGGGCGACAAGAAGCGCGAGCAGGCATTCGAGGGCGTGGTAATAGCCAAACGCAACCGAGGCCTGAATTCCTCGTTCATTGTGCGCAAGATCTCCTCGGGCGAGGGCGTCGAGAGGACGTTCCAGACCCATTCGCCGCTGATCGCATCGATCGAGGTGAAAAGAAAGGGACATGTACGCCGAGCCAAGCTCTACTACCTGCGCGCGCGTTCCGGAAAATCGGCGCGCATCCGCGAAAAGCTCGGGGGCAGGGTGGTCGAGGCGGCCGCCGAGCAGTCCGCCGAAAGTTGATTGCCATCGATCTTGCGTGGCTTGGGCGGGGCGCTTGGCGCCCCGTTTGTTTTTCGATAACGGCGCGTCGCGCGACGCCTCGCGCGACGCGTCCCACCGTCCTATAATTCGCCCATGCGCCGCGAACACACCGCGATCAGTTCGACCGCCGAGATCATCAGCGAGATTCGTGCCGGCAATATCGTCGTGCTGGTGGACGACGAGGATCGCGAGAACGAGGGTGATCTGGTCTTCGCGGCCGACTTCGTCACCCCCGAGAAGATCAACTTTCTGGCCCGTCACGGGCGCGGCCTGATCTGCATGCCGGTCACCGAGGAGCATGCCGAGCGCCTGGGTTTGCGGCCGATGGTGAGCGAGAACCGCTCGCGCCACGGCACGAATTTCACGGTTTCGATCGAGGCCGCCGAAGGCATATCGACCGGCATCTCGGCGCACGATCGCGCGCTGACGATCAAGGTCGCCGCCGCACGCGACGCGAAGCCGGTAGACGTGGTGCAGCCCGGACATGTGTTTCCGCTGGTGGCGCAGCCCGGCGGCGTGCTGGTTCGTGCGGGCCACACCGAGGCTTGCTGCGATCTAGCGCGTCTTGCCGGTCTCAGCCCGGCTGCGGTGCTGTGCGAGATCATGAATGAAGACGGCACGATGGCACGCCTGCCCGATCTGGTCCAATTCGCCGCGGGTCATGGCCTGAGGATCGGCACGATCGCCGATCTGATCGAGTACCGCAGCGCGAACGAGTCGATGGTACGGCGCATCGTCGAGCGCACCGTCGGGACCGCGAGCGGGCAGTTTCATATGATTGCCTATCGCGACCTGCCGGCCGGAGGCACGCATATCGCGCTGACCTGCGGGGAGATTCGCGCGGAGGCCGAGACCCTGGTGCGCGTGCATGAACCACTCTCGGTCATCGACATGCTCGATACGGCCTCGAGCAGCCATGCATGGGGTATCGCCGAGTCGTTGGCGACGATCGCAGCGCATGGCCACGGAGCAATACTGATGCTCAACTGCGCGCAGTCGGACGCGGCACTGCAGGAGCAGCTCGTAGCGAGTCCCTCGCGTCCGCGGGTTTCCGCCGGGCGCAGCCAGGATTTGCGCAACTACGGCATCGGTGCGCAGATCCTGCGCGATCTCGGAGTCGGCAAGATGCGACTCATGGCGGCGCCGCGCAAGATGCCCAGCATGGCCGGCTTCGGTCTGGAAGTCACCGGCTATGTTGAAATGCCGCGACGCGTGACCTGATGCGCCTCGGTATCGTCGCGAGCCGGTTCAATGAAGAAATCTGCTCGCCTCTATTGGAACGCGCAAAGGCCGAGGCCGAGAAGCTCGGCGTGAATACGCTGGTGATCGAGAGCGTTCCGGGTGCGCTGGAAATCCCGCTGGCGCTGCAATGGATGGCGCAATCGGGCCGATTCGATGCGCTGGTCGGGATCGGCGCAGTGATTCGCGGAGAGACCTATCATTTCGAGCTGGTGTCGAACGAGTCGGCGCGCGGCGTGATGGACGTCGCGCTTCAATTCGGTATTCCGGTGGCGAACGGCATCCTGACCACCAATGACGAAGAGCAGGCTCGCGCGCGCCTCGACAAGGGAGCTGACGCGGTGCGCGTGGCAGTCGAAATGGCGCGTTTGCGCGAGAGACTCCAGGACCGGGCGAAATGAAGAACGCGCGCCGGCGCGCACGGGAAATCGCGTTGCAGGCGCTCTACGCCTGGCAGATTGCGGGAGGCGGAGCCTCCGACGTGATCGAGCACGCCCGGAGTCTGGAGGGCTGGGAGCGCTGCGACGCAGCGCTCGCCGAGGCGCTGATGCGAGGCGTGGTGAATCGCGCTGCCGAGCTGGAGACCGTGCTCGCGCCGTGTCTCGATGCGCGCAGCTTCGCCGAACTCTCCCCGGTAGAACGCGCGGTGCTGTACATAGGCAGCTACGAACTCGCCGCGCATCCCGAAACGCCGTTCAAGGTGGTACTGAACGAGGCGATCGAACTGGGCAAGAGCTTTGGCGGTACCGACGGACATCGCTTCATCAACGGCGTGCTTGAGAAGCTCGCCGGCAGTCTGCGCGAGCAGGAGTTGGCGCGGCATCGCCGCAGCGCCTGAGGGGTTTGGCGGTGCCTTCCGAGTTCGAACTGATCGGCAGGTATTTCGAACGCAGTGCCAGGGATGCGGTACTCGGGGTCGGCGACGACGCGGCGCTGGTGCGGGCAGGCGCCGACTGCGAACTCGCGATCTCCACTGACATGCTGCTCGAAGGACGGCATTTCCTTCCGGGCGCTGAACCGCGCGCTCTCGGCCACAAGGCGCTCGCGGTGAACCTCTCCGATATGGCGGCAATGGGCGCAAGGCCGCGCTGGGCGACGCTCGCGATCGCGCTGCCTGCGGTCGATGAGTCCTGGCTGCGGGGATTCTGCGAAGGCCTGTTCGCGCTCGCCGAACGCCATGGCGTCGATCTGATCGGCGGCGATACCACGCGCGGGCCGCTCACCTTGGCGGTGACGATCATCGGCGAGGTGACGCGCGGCAAAGCGCTTTTGCGCTCGGGTGCGCGATTGGGGGACGATATCTGGGTGTCTGGCGAATTGGGTGGGGCGGCGCTCGGCCTGGCCTATTTGCAGGGCAGGGTGAAGCTCTCGTCCGAGGCCGCCTGGGCCGCGTGTAAACGGCTCGATGAACCCGAGCCGCGCGTGGAACTGGGTCGGCGGCTGGTCGGTATCGCGCATTCGGCGATCGACCTGTCGGACGGGTTCGGCGCGGACCTCGGTCACATTCTCGAGCGCTCAGGCCTGGGCGCGAGCGTTCGTTATGGCGAGTTGCCGCGTTCGGCGGCGTTCGCGCACCTGCACAACCGGAATCTGGAGCAACACTGCCTGCTTTCGGGTGGCGACGACTACGAGCTGATCTTTACCGCGGCACCTGAGGCGCGCGGCGCATTGGAGGCGCTCGGCGGGGAACTCGGTCTGCGCCTGTCGCGGGTGGGTTCGATCGAGGCGGGCGCAGCGACGCTGCGCCTGCTTGACCGGCAAGGCAAGCCGATGACGCACGCCGGCGGCTTCGACCATTTCAAGGAAGCGAGCTGATGGCGCTCCCTCCGCGCGCGCGATTCGTATTTTCGCACCCTGCGCATCTCGTCGCGTTCGGTTTCGGCGCGGGGCTCGCGCCGTTCGCACCGGGGAGCTTCGGCACGCTGCTCGCGTTTCCGATGTGGTGGACGATGCGCGGTTTCGCCGGTCCGCTGCAGGTGCTCGCCGTGGTTGCGGTGCTGTTCATCGTGGGGATCTGGCTTTGCGATCTCACGGGGCGCAATCTGGGAATCGCCGATCACGGCGGCATCGTCTGGGACGAGGCGGTTGCTTTCATGCTGGTGCTCGCGCTGATCCCGGACGAACCCCGCTGGCAATTCGCGGCATACGTACTGTTTCGCCTATTCGATATTCTCAAGCCCTCGCCCATCCGCGAAATCGATGCACGCATCCGAGGAGGGCTGGGCGTCATGCTCGATGACCTGCTCGCGGCCGGCTATACACTCGCTGTCTTGGCACTCGCCAAGCGGCTCTGGTTCTGATCGCGATGGCCGCGGACACGCTCAGCACGCTTGCGACACTGGTCGGCACCCGCCTCAAGTCCGCAGGACTCGCGCTGGCTACTGCCGAATCG
>JAOUFA010000364.1 GCA_029858545.1 Betaproteobacteria bacterium | reverse complement strand
CCTCCTGGCGTTTCGCGCGCTCGAAGACCCGCATCAATTCCTTTTCGACAAAGCCATGCCGTTCGACCAGTTCGCGAACGAAGACCCGGACTTCGGTGCGTCCGGCGTAGGAAGCCGCGGACTCGGCGCGCACCGCGCTGCACAGCACGGCACCGATCAGTACAGCCAGGACACGCGTCATTCGAGCCTCAATTCATTGACCAGTCGGCGCAGTTCGGCGACACGATGCGCCGAAGCCGGCACACCGTAGCGCAGCGCCACGTATAGCGCGCCGATTCGTTCGATCGATTCCTGCGCCGAAGGCAGGTCGAGCGCGGCGCGCGCTGAAAAGTCCCGCGGTCCTTCATACGGCGCGCGTCGCAACCCGCGCCTGCCGAGTTTCGCACAGAATGACTCCCAGGCAGCCTGTACGGGGTCGCGCCGGGTCGCGTCGCGCAGCGACCATGCGAGCAGCAAGGCGGCGAGGGCCGCAAGGCTCGACAGGAGCGCCACGGCGAGTTTCCGCCAGTCTGCATCGGGTGCGCCGAGCCAGGACATCAGCATGCGCTGGCGCTCGGGGTTGTAGCCGAGTACCCATACATTCCATTTGTGCGCGACCGCATCCCAGTTGTTCCGCAGAGCGCGCAGCCATTCGAATTCCTGGCGCATCAGCATTGGCAGCGGCAAGCCTCCCGGCGCCGCGCCGCTCAATCCGGAATCGATACGCCGCGGCGCGCTCGCGGCGGTCGGGTCGATTCGTACCCAGCCGCGCCCGGCGAGATATACCTCCGCCCAGGCGTGGGCGTCCGACTGGCGCACGGTGACGATGTGGTCAACCGGATTCAGGTCGCCACCCTGGTAGCCCATCACGACCCGCGCGGGGACGCCCGCCGCGCGCATCATGAAGACGAAGGCCGAGGAGAAGTGCTCGCAGAAACCTTCCCTGGTGTCGAACAGGAATTCATCCACGGAGTCGCGCCCCAGAAGCGGCGGCTCGAGCGTATACGCCAATTGCGTGTCGCGCAGGAACTCCAGCCCACGCGCCACGATGTCGGCATCGCTACCGGAAGTTCCGCGCCACTTGCGCGCAATGTCGGTTGCGCGCGGGTTGAAATTGCCCGGCAGGCGCAGCGCGCGGCGTAAGAGCAGCGGATCCTCGTTCGCGCTCGGTTGGGCGTCGAGGGTCGACTCGACTTCGTAGCGTGCACGATCGCGCACCGGACCACGCGTCAGCAACTGGCCATCGCCGGTGCGGCGCACCTCGGCGGGAAATCGGGACGCCGTTTCCAGGGCGAAAAGCCAGTCGCGATTGCTCGGTTCGAGCGTCACCGTATAACGAAAGACAGCGTCACTGGCCGGGGTTGGCGCCGCGCGCGCATGGACGGGAAAAGCACTTCGCCAGGCATGTCCGTCGAAATCCCACAGAACAGGGCCTCGCCAGTAACGATAGATTTGCGGGGGGGGGTCCCCTGAGAATTCCGCGCGGAACGCAATCGCATCGGAGAGGACCAGGCGCGAGATTTCGCCCGGCGTCATGCTGTCGGTCAGTCCGCTAAGTCCGGTGTAGGCGTCCTGCGGAAGACCCCACAGCGGTCCTTGCACGCGCGGGAAGAGCAGAAACAGCGCAAGCGCCGCAGGAGCTGCGTGCACAAGGAGCACTCCCGCGGAGCGCAGGTTTGCCGATATCGGCCGCTTGGGCGCATTGAATCCGATTTGCGTCACGGTAATCGTTGCCAGCGCCAGGCACATCGCCAGAGCGGTGGGAATGCTCTGCGTGCTGAGGAAGTTGGTGATGATCAGGAAGTGGCACAGGAAGACGAGAATCGTCGCGTCGCGCTGGGAGCGTGCTTCAAGGAGCTTCAGTCCGGAAAATACGGTAAGCAGCGCGATCCCGGGTGCGCGACCAAAAAGCGCGCGGTACTCGACCCATATGCCGGCCACGGCAAGCGCCGCGGTGGCGATGAGCAACCAGCGCGCCGGCAGTTGCTTGTGGGTGTAGGCGAGATAGACACGCCAGGCGTACATCGATGCAGCGAGGGCACTCAGCCACCACGGAGATCGTGCGGCGTGCGGTGCGGCGACGATCGCGAGCGAGAGTACGACGCCCAGCACATCGGGCAGGGAAATAGGACGTGATTCGGCGGCAAGCGGGTGGATGCGCGGATTCATCACGATTCGTACAAAGCCAGGGTGCGCAGACAGTCGGCGCAATGTTCGTCGCCGTGCCCGAGGGCGATTTCAATGCCGGGCAGGCGCAGGCCGTAGCGCGCTCCCAATTGCTCGGCGGCGAGCACCCAGCCCGCGAGGCGCGAGAGCTTGCGCTCGGAATCGAGGATCCTGGGAAGTTGTCCCCAATCGAGCCATAGTTCCGCAGCGGAGTCTCCGCTGAACTGCTTTGTCAGCATCTCGGTGCCGCGGGCGACGGCTTTCCACGCCACATGGCGCGGTGAATCCGACGGCTGATAGGCGCGCAATCCCGAGAAATCCTCGCTACCGGGAGCCTGCGCGGGAGCCGCTCCGGCGGCGGCGTCGGCAGTTGCGGAAGGCAGGGGGGAGAACTCCGGCTGGGGATAGATCAGGCAGCGGACATCAGGTCGGATGTTGCTCCAGGCGCGGAACAGACCCAACGGGAAGCGCGTCTCGATCGTCACGCGGCCAAGCGGCAGCCAGCCGCGCCGTCCCGCCGGGACCTGAAGTATGGCCTGCGCCACGCCGTGCGCGGGCAGATCCAGCACCTGCTGCGAGTACGACGCGATGTGCAGCACCAGAACGGCCGCGCGATCATGGTCGGAGAAGTTCTCCAGGTGAAGGGAAAACACCGCACTTTCGCCGGCGAAGGCGGGGGTTGTGCGGCCGGCGTTTATCGCGATTCGCGCAATGTTGCGCGCGGTGTGCACCATGCCCGCAAGACCCATCCCGGCGAGCAGGAAGGTGAGTGCGAAACCGAGCGAGAGCGCGTAGTTGATCGATCCCAGCAGAAGTATTCCGAGGGTCACCGCGAACGTCCAGCCCATGCGTGTCGGAACGATGTATACGCGACGGTGGGTGAGCGCGATGGTCCCCGGCTCAGGGGTATTGGGCCGCTGAAACCAGCCAGTGAGGCGAGTACCGTGTCGGGCAATTGAGATCATTGGCAGGGCATTCTCCGGTACTCCCGTCCCGGGAAGAAAGACTTACTTCCGCTATGCGGTGGGCCCATCATAGTGCCAGCGGCCCTTCCACATTGTCATGACGCGATTGGGATACGCTGCCTTGCCCAGGCTTCCGTTGTAACGACCCAGGGCGCGGAAGTAGTCGCCTTTTTCTATGTCCAGATAGTGACGCAGAATGACGCAGCCAAAACGCAGGTTGGTGCGCAGATGAAACAGATTGTCAGTCGGACGTCCGATCGTCTTTACCCAGAACGGCATCACCTGCATGTAACCCCGCGCACCGGCCCGCGAGACTGCGTACTTGCGAAAGCCGCTCTCGACCTCGATAACGCCTAGCACCAATTGAGGGTCGAGTCCGGCGCGCGTTGCCTCGTAATGTATCGACTTGAGCAGTTGCAGCCGCAACGTGCGGTCGGGCAGCTTCTTGGCCAGCCGGTTCGACATTTCGAAAAGCCACCGGTGCGCATCCTCGGGGCGCGCGAAATGCAGCGCGACGGGGCCGCGGTCACTGATCGCCGCGCTGAGCGTGGAGCGCACGCTCGCCGCGAGCGGTTCATAGACCTGCGCGCCGGCCAGCGCCCGCACCGGTAACAACGGGGCGAGGAGGAGAAACGCAACGACGCTCGCGAACCCGCGCCGCATCACGTCGCCGATAGGCGCTCTAGGATGAAGCCGAGGACGTCGGCCAGCGGAATGTCGCGCGCCTTCTCGTCGCGCCGGCCCTTGTATTCGGCGTGCCCGGCCGCAAGTCCGCGCTCCGAGAGAACCAGCCGGTGCGGGATACCGAGCAGATCCATGTCGGCGAACAGTACGCCCGGGCGTTCCTCGCGATCCTCGAGCAGGACTTCGATACCGGATTCCTGCAGCTTGCGGTAGAGGTCTTCGGCGGCCTCGCGCACCACGTCG
>JAOUFA010000363.1 GCA_029858545.1 Betaproteobacteria bacterium | reverse complement strand
CATACAGTTCCTCGGGCCCGACATCCTGCGAATACTGGAGGGTCAGCAGGAGATTCGACCATGCATGAACATTGGTCTCGTCGCTCGCCAGGACGCGGCGAAATTCCCGTATCGACTCGTCGATACGTCCGTACTCGCGGTATACGCGTCCGAAGCAGTTTTGTACCTGGACTGAATCGCTTCCCTCGTGCCGCAGACGTTCCAGCTCGGCGAGCCCTTCCTGGGTTCTGCCTCCGTCGATCAGCGAAATCGCCAGATTGGCGCGCATATCCGGAAAATGCGGATTCAACGCAATCCCGGCCTGAAATGCTTCCGCGGCCGCCGGAAAGCGATCCTGATTGAAATAGACACCCGCAAGACCGAATCGGAATTCGGCATCGCCCGGACGGGCTTCGGCGGCCCTGTGGAACAGGTCGATCGCCTCGTCCTCGCGTCCTTCGTGCTCGGCAATCAGAGCGAGAAAATACAAGGCATCCGGACTCGACGGATCCTGATCGAGAATGCGCCTGTACAGCGTCTGCGCCTGGTCGAGCTCGCCGCGCACCTGATGGTCGTAACCCTTGCGCAGCCATGCCGCCAGGTCCTCACGGCGCGGCGCGGCCTCCTCGGTGCGACGCACAAACTTCTTCAGCCATTCTTTCATCGTGATTCGTGCCGGTAGTATGATCCGCATTCAAAGCAAGGAGCTGGACATGTTCTTCAATCGACAACGCTCCAGGGAGATCGACGAATTCGCGATCGCCCTGGCGCAGGAATTCTCAAACCGTTGCCCGGCAGGTCAGACGGTCGATGGAACCTTCCCGGCCGAAAAGCTGGGGCGCGTCATCGACGACGTCTGTAACCGTGCGGCGAGCTTCAATCGGGAACGCAGGCTCTGGATGTATGGTAAGGCCAAGCTGGGCGCTGCGTTCAAGCTAAGGCTCAAGGAATCGGGCTACCCGGAAACATTTGTGGACGATGTCACGCGCCAGATCCTCCTGACCATGTCGGGAAAGTGAAGCTCGGCGGGCCGCCTCCCCTTCACCGCGCCGAGGAACCGGCTGCGGGAAACGCCTGCAAATCCTGCGCAACCCGGGATAGGACGCTCCGCCAGTCTCCGGGAAACGGCTGGCGATACAGCCGCATGCTGGGGTACCAGTGAGTGGCTTGTGCATCCGGATACCAGCGCCAGTCGGGAGCGTGCTGAAGGAGCAGCCATACCGGTTTTCCCATGGCACCGGCGAGATGCGCGACCGCCGTATCGACCGAAATCACGATATCGAGATTGGCGATGATCGCGGCAGTGTCCGCAAAAGACTCGATGCCGTCGGTCAGGTCGACCATCGCGGGCGGCGGCGAAGACTGCGCTGCCTGGCGCGCCGCGTCGCCTTTCTGGAGACTGATGAACTGCGACTTTTCATCCGCCCACAGCGGCATGAATTCGGCGAGCTTGACGGACTTCAAGGTTGCAATCCGGTTTCTCGGTTCACTTGCCCACACCACGCCAACCCTGCGGACGCGGCCGGCGGGAGGATCCGCGACGGCCAGCCGCGCGCGCCAAGCTTCCACCAAGGCCGGATTTGCGCTCAGATAGGGGCGCTCCCATGGTAGTGGGCCACATCGCGCGCCCAATTTTCCCGGTACGCTGAGCAGCGCGCAATGCGCGTCGAACCCCGCCTCGATCTTGCTCGATGCCTGAACGGCGGTTACGCCGGGCAGCGATTCGAACAGACCCTTCAATTCCGCTTGCGTCCACACGATGATGCGTATTCCGTGACCGGCGAGCCAGGATGCGTAGCGTGCAAACTGGATCGAATCGCCAAAACCCTGCTCGGTGTAAAGCGCGAGCGTCATTCCGGCGTCTATCGAACCATCCCACTCGGGCTGCTCCAGAGCGGGCTTCGAGGCGCTATCGGGTCTGCGCCAGCGCCACTCGTATTCCGCCCAGCCCTCGGCATGCCTGCCCAGGGAAAGCAGCGCGATGGCCCGGTTGAAATGCGCGTCCACGAATTCCGGGTCGATTGCCAGGGCACGATCGTAGTGCACCAACGCCTCGTCGAGCCGACGTCGTCTTACCAGGGCGAATCCGAGGTTGAGATGGGCATCGGCGTAGCCCGGAGCATTCTCTATCGCCGCCTGAAAGTGGGAAAGCGATTCGTCCAGCCATGCCGTGCCGAGTCTTTTCGCATCCTGCTGCGCAGCCGCCGGTTCCGCACCGCCATGGAGCGCCATTTCTCCCTGCTGCAACAGAATATGCCCCAAGTTGTTGTGCGCTGCGGCGTGGCTGACATCGAGCGCCAGGGCTTCACGGTAGCGTTCGGCTGCCTGTGCCAGTTGCCCGGCAGATCCGAGCATGCATCCCAGCGCGTAGCGGTACTGGGCGACGTCCCGGGCGGATTCGACAGCGCGCTCGAACAGCCCGATCGCCCCGGCGACATCGCCCTCCAGACTCGCCAGCTCGCCGAGCCGGTAGAGTGCCTCGGCTTGGTCGGGATCCCGCTCAAGGACCTTCCGGTAGCTCTCGCCAGCGCTTTCCAGGTCGCCGGCCTGCTGATGCATCAAGCCTTGGCGCAACCACTCCTCAGCAGCCTCAGCCGCGAGTCGGGGGGTCGCGTGAACCTCGCCAGAGCCGCGGCCTAAGGCATTGCCAATGCGCTTCAGTATTCCAGTCATCGGGATGGGGCCTGCGTGCGTAAGATGCCGGGACCGGGCAATTCTCCGGCGGCGCAGGAACGAAGAATAGCGCCTCGGAAACGAAAAAGGCCCGCTCGCGCGGGCCTTTTCCTTTCGAACGAAAACCGCAGCTTAGCGGCAGGCGCCCGGCAGGAACTTGCTGGAGAGCCCGTTGGTCGCGCCAGTGGTGCAGGTCCAGTTCTTTCCGCCATCAGCGGTGGCGAGCCACGCCTTGGAGCCGGTGATGTTGGAGTTGACTCCGCTGGTCTTCATGGTGGCCTCAAGGGTCACGCCTCCCGGGGCACCGGTTGCGGACGCGATGAGCGCGATCGAACCCGTGTACTTGCCGGTCGTGTTACCCATCACGTCGCTGGTGGTGGTCGGCCACGAACCCTTGTCCGCATAGTACTCGGCAAACGGCGTCTTGCCCGAGCCGAGCAGGCTCACCGCCTCCGACACCTGCGAACGCGCGATGTAGTCCTGATAGGCCGGAATCGCCACCGCTGCCAAAATACCGATAATCGCAACCACGATCATCAGTTCGATCAAGGTAAAACCTTTTTGCAATGCCTTCTTCATAAAGAATCTCCTGTTCAAAGTGATCACCGCATATCCTTGCGGCCCGTCAATTTCTCTGCAACGACCTTTCCAACGACTTTGGCAACCGGATTACAGTCGCCGGCATCGACAAAGAACGCAATAAGCATGCCTGTTTGCGAGATAGAAGTACAGTACCAATCTCTCGACTAATCAGTCTGTTACGGATTCTTGCAAATTCTTGCAAGCCGCCTCGAACGGACAATGTGACGCAACTGGTCACTCAGACTGTCAATTTTTGGCGAAATGCCACGGCAAATTCGGTTGCGAAGGCTACTCTTCGCCATGCTTCCTCCGGTCATCAGATAAAAGGGCCTCGAACCTTCCCGGATAGCGTGCCGCGAGTTCCGTTATCTGCGCGCGGATCGGCGGCCACTCCTGCGGATAAACGTGCTTCGCACGCTCGAGTTCATCGACTGCGGCCTCCCGCTCTCCCGCCATCGCGAGCAGCATCGCCCGCTTGTACACGATCGGATAGTAGGGGGCAAAGCGGCTCGCGCGTCGCACGAGTGCAAGCCTCTGCGCCACGCGGTCGGGTTCGACAGCGGTCGAAAAGGCGATCGCGAGTTCGCCGTAGGGTCTCAGAATCGGATCCGACAACGCGCGTGCTACCCCGCGGCTCTGCGCTGCGTGGTCCTCCAGGCCACTGCCCTTGCCGACGAATATGCGCTCGAAATCGCGGTACGCAGAGTAGTTGTAAACCAGATAGAAGCTCCCGAGAACCGACAATGCCGCGACCAGTGGACGCAAAGACGATGCCCAGGCCGCCGGCGCCCGAGGTGCGCCGCCCAATCCCA
>JAOUFA010000362.1 GCA_029858545.1 Betaproteobacteria bacterium | reverse complement strand
TCAGGTCCATGTCCTCGAGCGCGAGCTTCGCACGTTCGAGCGCCTTCGGGATCGCATACGCCGGACCGACTCCCATGATGCGTGGCTCGACGCCGGCCGAGGCGGCGGAGAGGATGCGCGCGAGCGGCTGCTTGCCGTGGCGTTCTCCCCAGCCGCGGCTTGCGATGACGAGCGCCGCGGCGCCGTCGTTCACCCCCGAGGCGTTGCCCGCGGTGACCACGCCGCCCTCGAACAGCGGCTTCAGCTTGGCGAGCGAATCGATCGACGAGTCGCGGCGCGGGTGCTCGTCGGCGTCGACAATCGCCGGCGGGGCGTCCTTCTTCTTCGCCGGCAGCGACACCGGGAGGATCTCGCCCTTGTAGAAACCATCGGTCTCGGCCCGGACGTAGTGCTGTTGCGAGGCAAGCGCGAACTGGTCGGCCTCGGCGCGCGTGATGCCGAAGTCCTTCGCCACGTTGTCGCCGGTCTGCGGCATCGAGTGGTCGCCGTATTGTTTCACCAGGCGCGGGTTCTGGAAGCGCGCGCCGATGGTGCTGTCGTAGAGCTTCACGTCGCGGCTGTACGCCGATTCCGACTTCGCCATCACATAGGGCGCGCGCGACATGCTCTCGACGCCGCCGGCGATGTACAGATCGCCTTCGCCGCAACTGACCGCGCGCGCGGCATCGACCACCGCCTGAAGGCCGCTCGCGCACAGCCGGTTGACTGTCGCGCCGGGCGTGCTCGGCGGCAGTCCCGCGAGCAGCGCTGCGAAGCGCGCCACGTTGCGGCAGTCTTCGCCCGCCTGGTTGACGCAGCCGAGCAGCACATCGGCGATTTCCGCGGGGTCGATCTGGTTGCGTGCGACCACCGCCTTGATCGCCTCGGCGGCGAGGTCGTCCGGGCGCAGGCCGGCGAGCTTGCCGGCGTGCCGGCCGATGGGAGTGCGAAGTCCGTCGTAGAGGTAGGCATCGAGCATGGTGTTTAGTCCCGGGTGAGCAGCGAAATACCGAGCCGCGCGCGGCGTGTCAGCCATGGGCTCGGACGGTAACGGGGGTCCTTGTGCAGTTCGTGCAGGGCTTCGAGCACGGCGAGAATCTTCGCCGCGCCGAGCGCATCGCCCATCGCCAGCGGACCACTCGGATAGCCCAGGCCCAGCACCACCGCGCGATCGAGGTCCTCGGGGCTGGCGATGCGTTGCTGCACGATGTCGCAGCCGACGTTGACGATATGCGCGACCACGCGCTGCGCGACGAAGCCCGCCGAGTCGCGGATCACCGAGACCGGCACGCCGTCGGCGGCGAGCAGGCCGTGCGCGGCGTCGCGCGCCGCGGCGCTCGTCACCGGCGTGGTCATCAGCGTGCGGCGCTTCATGAATCCGAACAGCGGGTCGACCGCGACGGTGCGAGTCGGGTCGATGCCGAGTTCCAGCGCCGACGTCGTGGCATCCCTGCCGAGCGGCGCGACGAAGCATAGCGCCTCGGCCGATGGCTTCGCGCCCGCGTCGATTTTCGCGCCGAGCTTCGCGAGCAGCTCGTTCAGCGCTGCTGCGCCCGGAGCGACCCAGGCGAGCGTTGCCCGGGCCGCCGGGGCCGGCGATTCGGGGATCTTTTCCTGCGCCCCGTCCTTGCCGTAGCCATACCAGCCGCGCCCGGTCTTGCGCCCGAGCAGGCCCGCGGCGACGCGCGGTTCGAGCAGATACGAAGGCTTGTAGCGCGGTTCCTCGAAGTACTGCGTGTACATCGACTTCATCACGCCGTGGCTGATGTCGAGACCCACCAGATCCATCAGCGCGTAGGGCCCGAGTTTGAAGCCCGCCGCCTCGACCAGGATGCGGTCGATGGTGGCGAAGTCGGCGACGCCCTCCATCAGCACGCGCAGCGACTCGGGGATGTAGCCGCGTCCCGCGTGATTGACGATGAAGCCCGGCGTGTCCTTGCAGTGGACCGGCGTGTGGCCGTAGCGCTTCGCAAGCGCGCCGAGCGCCTCGGTGACCCAGGGTTCGGTCAGTTCGCCGGCGACCACTTCGACGATTCTCATCAGCGGCACGGGGTTGAAGAAATGGTAACCCGCGATCCGGCCGGGGCGCCGGCACGCCGACGCGAGCGCGGTGACCGACAGCGACGAGGTGTTGCTCGCGAGTACGCAGGCATCACCGACCACCGCCTCGATGCCGTGGAACAGTTCGCGTTTCGCCTCCAGATTCTCGATGATCGCCTCGATCACGATGTGGCATTCCTCGAACGCGCCGAGCGTCGCGACCGGCTCGATGCGCGCGAGGCTTGCCTCGACCTCGGCCGCGGTGAGGCGGCCCTTCTCGGCGAGCTTGCCGAGCGTTTGCGCGATCGAGTCCTTCGCCTTGTGCGCGACGCCCGGCAGGCTGTCGAACACCAGGGTGCGTACGCCGCATTGCGCGAGCACCTGGACGATGCCGCGGCCCATGGTGCCGCCGCCAGCGACACCGACGACCAGTTCGGGGCGGGAGATATCGAGCATGGCGATTGACTCGCGATACGAGAAAGTACCTATTCTAGCGGCGCATCGGGCGTCGCACGCGCCCGATGGTGAAATGCCTCGGCGCGATGGTGCTCCGGCTATAATCGAACACCCGTCGCAACATCATGCAGCATCATTCATATAATGCAGCATCCTATAAGCCGTAGACCGGGTCTCGAACGGTGGCAGTCTTCGAATGGGGAGGTACCGCATGCAGTATCGCAAGATTCTTCTCGCCTACAACGGTTCGCAGGAGGGCAAGCGCGCGCTCATCGAGTGCGCCGAACTGGCGAACTTTCTGCACGCCGAGACGCATCTGCTCGCCGTGGCGAGCATGCCGCCGAGCCTTTTTCTCACCGAGGGCTTCGTGCCCGAGGAACTGCTCGACGAGGAAAAGAAGCGCACCCAGCAGATTCTCGACGAAGGCATCAGCGCGTTGAAAGAAAAAGGCTTCACCGCGACGGGCCATCTCGCCGTCGGCGAGCCGGTCGAGGAAATCTGCCGCGCGGCGAAGGAGTTCGGCGTTGATCTGATCGTTCTCGGCCATCACCAGAGCACGTCGTTTGCCGCGCGCTGGTGGAAGGGTTCGGTCGGCGCGGCGCTGCTCGACTACGCGCCGTGCAGCCTGCTCATCGCGCTGTCGAAATAGCGGCATCGCCTTCGCGCCACCGGTAGAATCCGCCGGCCGCCGGTGAAGGCGGTCTTCCAATCACGGATTCCCGCGATGCAGACATTGAAGGGGCGGCTCGAAGACGAGCGCATGCTCACCGGCCGCGGCCGCTACGTTTCCGACTGGGAACTCGCCGGCCAGGCGTACGGCCATTTTCTCCGTTCGGACCGGGCGCACGCCGAGATCGCGTCGATCGATGTGTCGGCCGCGCTGGCGCAACCCGGCGTGCTCGCGGTCCTGACCGGCGACGATGTCGCCGCCGCGGGATTGAAATCGCTGCCCGCGGCGCTCGGCGCGAAGGGACGCGGCGGCACGGAACTCGTCAATCCGGGGCGTCCCGCGCTCGCCCAGGGACGCGTGCGTTTCGCGGGCGACGTGGTGGCGCTCGTGGTGGCCGCGACCGCGGCGCAGGCGCAGGACGCGGCGGAGCTGATCGCGGTCGAATACCGCGACCTGAGCGCGGTGGTGTCGCCGCTCGAGGCGCTGCGGCCGGACGCGCCCCGGGTGCACGACACGCTGCCCGGCAATCTCGCCTTCGACTACGAAAGCGGCGACGAGGCGAAGACGCGCGCGGCATTCGCGCGCGCGGCGCACGTGGTGAGCCTCAATCTGGATATCACGCGCATGATCGCCAACCCGATGGAGCCGCGCGCCTGTCTCGCGGCCTACGATGCGCGCGACGGGACCTACCAGCTCCACACCTGCACGCAGGGTGCGCCGATCATGCGCAGCCAGCTTGCGGCGGTGCTCGGTGTGCCCGCGGAGAAGATCCGCGTCATCGCCGACGAGGTCGGCGGCGGCTTCGGCGTGCGCTTCAACATCTACCCCGAGTATTGCGCGGCGCTGCTCGCCGCCAAGCGGCTCGGTCGGCCGGTGAAATGGGTCGGCACGAGGTCGGAAGTG
>JAOUFA010000361.1 GCA_029858545.1 Betaproteobacteria bacterium | reverse complement strand
GGCTGCGTTCGTAGCCATCCATCAGGCGCGCCATCGCGAGCGCCACGTCGAGTACGTGCTGGATGTCGTGATAGCCGGTATCGCAAGGATGGAACGCAGGGTGGTCGCCCCGGTACAGGCGCGCGATCTCGTCGAACGCCTGCCGCATGACTGTTGCGCGGCGCATCCCGTACAGCGCGAGATAGATGCGCGTGACTTCCATGCCGACCGCCTCGGCATCGGTGGTCTTTACTTCGTTGCAGACGTCGTGGTCGCTACGGCGCATGGTTGGCGGTCTTTCGAGGGATGCCGCAATTGTCCGCCCTGCCGCCGCGCTGTCAATATGACCGACGGCCGAGTACTGCGTGCCCCTTTCCCGTCCCGTCCGGTCGGGATAGCATGGCGGCAGCATAGCGGGCACTGCGGCGTGCCGCGCAAGGAGGCGGAAGCGGTGGCGAACATTTCCCTTACCGAAGAGGAGCGCGAGGAAATTCTGGCGCGCATTTCGGTGCTCGAGGTGGAACACCAGGATCTGGACGACATCATCGCCCGGCTGACGCGCGACCCGGGACAGGACGCGCTGCAACTTCGCCGGCTCAAGAAGCGCAAGCTGTTGCTGAAGGATCAGCTTGCACGCCTGCGCGACCAGCTGATTCCCGACATGCTCGCGTGATCGCACTCATCCAACGGGTGACCGAGGCGCGGGTCCAGGTCGCCGGCGAGACGGTCGCGGCGATCGGGCGCGGCATCCTTGCGCTGGTGGCAGTCGAGCGCGGCGACGGGGACGCCGAGGCTGCGCGGCTGGTCGAGCGCGTGCTCGGCTACCGTATATTCGCCGATGCCGATGGGAGGATGAACCGATCGCTGGTCGAGGTCGGCGGCGCGCTTCTCGCGGTATCCCAGTTCACGCTCGCAGCCGATACGCACACGGGCACGCGGCCGGGCTTTTCGAGTGCCGCGCCGCCCGAGGAGGGCAGGCGCTTGTTCGAACATTTCGTGGCGCTGGCGCGCGCGCGGCTGGCTTGCGTCGAGACCGGCCGTTTCGGCGCGCAAATGGAGGTTGGTCTCGTCAATGACGGCCCGGTGACGTTCTGGTTGCAGGCGAGAAAGTGAAACTGGTTCCGCGGCGCGTGGTTTCGGCGTAAGCTTCCCGAGTATGACGAAGGTGCCGGCGCGGCGGCGCGGTGCAATTGCGCCTCGATGAGCCGTCGAAACAAGTCGCCTCAAGAAGCCATGTACGATCAATTCGTCGGCACCAAGCCTGTCGAGGAGCGTCAGCGAATCGATCTCGCGCGCCTGACCGAGTATCTGACGCCACGTATCGAAGGCTTTCGCGCGCCGATCGAAATCGAGCAGTTCCGGGGCGGGCAATCGAATCCGACCTATCGCATTTCGGCCGCCGGCCGACGCTATGCGTTGCGCCGCAAGCCGCCCGGGAAACTTCTTCCTTCCGCGCACGCGGTGGAGCGCGAATTCCGCGTCATCAAGGCATTGCATTCCGTCGGCTTTCCGGTCGCGCGTCCCCACGCGCTGTGCGAGGACGACTCGGTCATCGGAACCGCTTTCTACGTCATGGACTGCGTCGACGGGCGCGTATTGTGGGACCAGGCGCTGCCTGGCATGTCCAAACCGGAGCGCAACGCGATCTGGGACGAGCTCAATCGCGTGATCGCGTTGCTGCATACGATCGACTACCGCGCAATCGGTCTGGAGGATTTCGGCAAGCCGGGCAATTACATCGCCCGTCAGGTGGAGCGCTGGACCAGGCAGTATCGCGCCTCGGAAACCGCGCGCATCGAGACCATGGACCGGCTCATCGAATGGCTGCCGAAGCACGTTCCAGCGGGCGAGGAGACGAGCATCGTGCACGGCGACTTTCGTCTCGACAACGTCATTTTTCACCCGAGCGAGCCGCGTATCGTCGCGGTGCTCGACTGGGAACTGTCGACGCTCGGTCATCCGCTTGCCGATTTCGCCTACCACTGCATGAGCTGGCGCATTCCTCCCGGCAAGTTCCGCGGCATCGAGGGTCTGCCGCTCGACGAACTGGGTATCCCCGGGGAGGACGAATACATCGACGCTTACTGCCGCAGGACGGGTCGCGCGGCGATCAACCGGTCGACCTGGGATTACTATTTGGCCTACAACCTGTTTCGCATCGCGGCGATTTCCCAGGGCATCGCGCGGCGCGTACTCGATGGCACCGCGGCGAGCGAGCATGCGATCGAGGCGGGCAGCAAGGCACCGGTACTCGCCGAACTGGGCTGGCAACAGGCCGAACGTATCCTCAACCGGACATAGAGGCGACGCGCCAGGGGGTGCGTTATCTGACTGCTTTCACGATCGAGGAATTCACAGGAGAACTCGCGATGGAATTCAAGTACACGCCGAAGGTCGATGAATTGAGGGGCAGGCTTGCCGCGTTCATGCAGGAACACGTCTATCCCAACGACCGCAAATGGTGGGAGCACGTGCGCGGCGAGCGGCGCTGGGAGCCGGTGCAGATGATCGAGGAACTCAAGTCCAAGGCACGCGCCGCGGGGTTGTGGAACCTTTGGCGTCCGAAGTCCCACGGCGGTGAGCTGACCAATCTCGAGTACGCGCCGCTGTGCGAAATCATGGGGCGCGTGCATTGGGCTCCCGAGGTGTTCAACTGCTCTGCGCCCGACACCGGCAACATGGAGACGCTTCTCAGGTACGGCAATCCGGATCAGATCAAGCAGTGGTGCGAGCCTTTGCTGGAGGGAAAGATCCGTTCGGCGTTCCTGATGACCGAGCCCGAGGTCGCGTCCTCTGACGCGACCAACATTCAGACGCGCATCGCGCGCGACGGCGACCATTATGTGATCAACGGCCGCAAATGGTGGTCGTCGGGTGCGGGTGATTCGCGTTGCAAGGTCTACATCCTGATGGGCAAGACCGATCCCGACAACAGCTCGCGCCACCGGCAGCAGTCGATGATCATCGTGCCGGCCGATGCGCCGGGGGTGAAGGTGCTGCGCTCGCTGCAGGTGTTCGGTTTCGAGGATGCGCCGCACGGCCACATGGAGATCGACCTGAAAGACGTGCGCGTGCCTGCATCCAACATCCTGCTCGGCGAGGGGCGAGGCTTCGAGATCGCGCAGGGCCGTCTCGGGCCGGGGCGCATTCACCACTGCATGCGCCTGATCGGGCAGTCCGAGGTCGCGCTGGAGAAGATGTGCCGACGCGTGTCGCAGCGCGTCGCGTTCGGAAAGCCGGTCGCGGCGCAGACCGTGACGCAGGAACGTATCGCCGAAGCGCGCATTCTCATCGAGACCGCACGGCTGCTTACGCTGAAGGCTGCCTACATGATGGATACTGTCGGCAACAAGATCGCGAAGAAGGAAATCGCAATGATCAAGGTATATGCGCCGAACGTCGCCTGTACGGTAATCGACTGGGCGATCCAGGCGCACGGCGGCGGCGGCGTATGCCAGGATCACGGCCTGTCGTACGCCTATGCGGGCGCGCGTTCGCTTCGATTCGCCGATGGTCCCGACGAGGTGCACCGCAACTCGATCGCCAAGATGGAACTCGGCGAACAGACCTCGATCGCCGAATCGCTCGCCTCGAAGCGCGGTTGAACGGCAGGGGCGCACCGCGATGCCGCAACTCGGGTCGTTCGCCGATTACCTGCGCTTCGTCGTCACGCTGACGGCGGTGCTCGACCCCTTTCTCGCGGTCCCGATCTTCGTCGCGATGACCGCGCGCAGAAACGACGGCGCGCGGCTCGCGCTCGTTGTCACCCTCACCGTCGCGGCGGTGCTGGGCGGTTCGGCGCTGTTCGGCGAGGCGTTGCTGCGCTGGACCGGCACCGGTCTGTCGGCGTTTCGCGTTGGCGGCGGGCTGGTGCTGCTGCTCATGGGGCTCGCGATGTTGAACGCCGAGGCGGGAGGCGTGCGCCAGTCCGAAGCCGAAGCGAAGGAACTCGAAACCGGGGACCTGCCCGGAGTGGTGCCGCTGGCGGTGCCGCTATTGGCGGGGCCCGGCGCGATCGGCACCACGATCATCACCGCGCAACCGGGCGGGGTGGCGCATCTCGCGGCGACGCTCGTTTGCATCGCCATGGTATGCCTGCTGCTCTGGATCATGCTGCGCTTCGCACACTC
>JAOUFA010000360.1 GCA_029858545.1 Betaproteobacteria bacterium | reverse complement strand
ATTTCGAACTTTCCGGCCGCCATTTGGAGGCAGTCTCGAACGGCATTCCACTGTATTTCGTCATCGAATTCGACTTGACCCGCAAGCGTTGGTACTGGTTCGCCGAAAACACCGTTTCCCGGCGAATGCAGGTGCGCCTGTCGTATCACGCGCTCTCCCGTCACTATCGGCTTTCCACGGGTGTAATTCAGCAAAGCTTCGAATCCCTCGAGGCTGCCATTGCGGTGCTACGAAAGGTAACCAACTGGCTCGTCATTGAGCGCAGCGTCGCACTTCGCGACGCCAGTTACGAGGCGGCGGTGCGCATGCGCCTGGACATCGCCCTGCTCCCGAAACCCATCCAGCTCAACGCGATTACCGCCCCGGAGTGGCGCCTGGAATCCCCGTGGAAGCGCTTTCCCTTCCGAGCGCCGCAACAGCCGCCGGCACCGGTCGAAAGCCGAGATCCTCCCAGAATGGCGCCCCGATGAAGATCTTGATCATCGTAGGCGCGGCGCTTGCCGGGGTACTGCTGTTCCTGCTTGCGACAGCCAGCGCGGACACATCGCTGTTTGCCGAAAACTATCCGGTGATCCTGGTGCTGAACGCCGCTCTTGCCGGCCTCCTCGCCACGATCGTCGGATATCAACTCACCGATCTCGCCCGCAAATTCCGCCGGCGTGTGTTCGGTTCTCGCCTGACGTTGCGACTTCTGTCCTTCTTCGCGCTGATGGCGCTTGCACCGGGTCTGCTCGTCTATCTCGTATCCGTGCAGTTCCTGACCAAAAGCATCGAGTCCTGGTTCGACGTAAAGGTTGATGCCGCGCTCGAAGGAGGCATTCGACTTGGTCAGAGTGCGATGGACCAAATGCTCGCCGATCTTCAGCTCAAGGGCCGCGCCATGGCCCTTGAGCTGGCCGACAAGACTCCAGCGCAGCAAGTGGTACTGCTGGACCGCCTGCGCGAGAACGCAGGCGCTAGCGAGGCGGTAGTGGTGGCGGCAAGCGGCAAGCTGATTGCCAGCGCAAGTCGGGATCTCACAAGGTTGCTGCCCGAACTTCCTAACCTGCAGATGCTGCGCCAGGCGCGCGGGAGTCGCAGCCTTGCAGCGATAGACTCGCCGGTCGGGAAGCCGCTTACGTTACGCGTTCTGCTGCCCATCAGCGGCGGAGGATTGGCCGATGAACCGCGCTATTTGCAGCTCCGCCAGGCGGTTCCAGAGTCCCTCGCGCGAAGCGCGGAGGACGTCGAATCCGCCTTTCGCGATTATCGCGAACTCGCGATCTCCCGTCTTGGTCTCAAACGCATCTATGTCGTGACGCTTACACTTGCCCTTCTAATGGCGCTGTTCGTCGCCATTGCTCTGGCGGTGGTTCTCGCCAACCGTTTGTCTGAACCGCTCTCGAATCTCGCGCATGCAACTCAAGCGGTAGCGCGCGGCGACTTCAGTCGCAAGGCGCCGGTGACAAGTCGGGACGAGCTGGGCGTCCTGACCGAGTCGTTCAATTCCATGACGCGCCAGTTGGGAGACGCGCGCGGTGTACTGGAAGCTAATCGCGTAGCGCTCGAAACGGCCAACGCACATCTCGAAAACATTCTTGCTAATCTTTCCGCCGGAGTGCTCGTCCTCGATCGCGCCCTTCGATTGTCAATCACCAATCACGGCGCCGCCGCAATTCTCGGCGAAGATCTAATTGCTGCATCGGGGAAATCCCTGGGGGAGTGGCGCGGGGGTCTAGAGTACTTTGCCGGTCCGGTGCGTCAGGCCATAGTCCAACACGAAGGCGTCGGTTGGCAGCTCGAACTCAACCTCAAGGGAACCGGCAAGACCCTGCTGGTTCGGGGTGCGACGATGCCCGAAGCAGGAGGTGGAGGTCACGTGCTGGTGTTCGATGACGTAACCCAACTCATCCAGGCACAGCGTGCCAATGCCTGGGGCGAAGTCGCACGCCGATTGGCGCACGAAATTAAGAATCCGCTTACTCCAATTCAGCTATCGGCCGAGCGGTTGGAAGTAAAACTTGCGGACAAACTCCCGTTCGAGGAATCCGAAACCCTCAAGCGTTCGACCCGCACCATCGTCAATCAGGTCAATGCACTGAAGTCCATGGTCGATGATTTTGCTGACTATGCGCGCTTGCGTGGTCCGTTGCTGACGCGCATGGATTTGAACTCCCTGGTCGTGGAGGTATTGGACCTTTACCAGACTTCGACGACAGCGGTCACACAACATCTTGCACCCGGTTTGCCTGCCGTCTATGCGGACCCCGCGCAGATCCGGCAGGTGCTGCACAATCTTCTGCAGAACGCGCAGGACGCGCTATTGGGCCTGGATACGCCGCAAATAGAAGTCCGCACCTCGCTAGTCGGGGACCGGGTCTGTCTCACGGTTGCCGATAATGGCGCAGGTTTCCCGGACGAATTGATGGCGCGTGTCTTCGATCCATATGTGACGACGAAACCGCGCGGCACCGGTCTGGGACTTGCGATCGTCAAGAAGATAGTCGACGAACATCGCGGTGAAGTGTCGATTCAGAACCGTCGTACTGCGGGCGCTTCGGTGAGCGTATTCTTGCCTATGGCGAGCGGCGCCCAAAGCGCTGCAGTCGCTGCCTGACGAGGCCCGGCGTCCCATGGCACAGATTCTGGTTGTAGACGACGAGATCGGAATCCGCGAACTCCTGTCGGAGATTCTCGAAGACGAGGGCCATGATGTGCGGCTCGCGGAAAGTGCCGCTGTCGCACGGCAACATAGACAGCAGCAACGACCCGACCTCGTTCTCCTCGACATCTGGATGCCGGACACAGACGGCATTACGCTGCTCAAGGAGTGGGCCGCCAATGGCCAACTCAATACGCCCGTCGTGATGATGTCAGGTCATGGGAGCATTGAGACGGCGGTTGAAGCGACACGCATCGGCGCACTCGATTTCCTGGAAAAGCCGATCGCCCTGCAGCGCCTGCTGACGACCGTGCAACGCGCGTTGCGCACAGAAGACACCGCGCTGCTGCGGCGCCTTTCGATCGCTTCCTTGGGGCGTTCGCAAGTCCTCGCCGACGCGAAACGGCGGCTTGCGCAGTTGGCGCATTCACCCGCCGCGTTGCTGTTGCGGGGCGAGCGTGGCATGCGTCCGGAGTTGTTTGCGCGCTTGCTCGCCCCCGATTCCGCACCGTTCTTGTACGGTACCGACGCTCTGGCGGACGCGTCGGGGGAGATATTGGCGGGCACTGCGGGCGGAATCGTGTTCCTCCCGGATTTGTCGCGCCTGGAATCTTTCGAATTGTCGAACCTCGAGAAGCTCTGCGCGCGCGCTGACCAGCACAAAGTGCGCCTCGTTTCGTTCTCGTCGGTCGATACAAGAACCTTAATCGACGAACATGGTCTCAATGCCAGGCTGGCCGCGCGTATCTCGGAGTTAACCTTCGAGCTGCCGGCGCTACGCGACTTTTCCGATGACATACCCGACCTAGCGGTCCTGATTCTCGCCCAGTATGTCGAGAACCGGGTATGCGCGCCGCGGAGGTTTTCCATCGCAGCGCTGAATTCCCTGAGACGGCAGGTCTGGCCGGGCAACCTGGAAGAACTCGAAGACGTTGTCAAGGATCTTGCTCTGACCTCGCTTGACGACGAAATTCATCCCGCCGACGTAGAGCGTGTGCGCGAAGGTCGATCTGGGCCGCCCGCACTTTTGACCGAGCACGCGCTGGACCGCCCCTATCGGGAGGCACGCGAGATGTTCGAGCGACTCTATTTCGAGCAGCTACTGCTGCGTCAACAGGGAAGTGTGTCGAAAGTAGCGGAAAAATCCGGCTTGGAGCGTACCCACCTTTATCGCAAGCTCAAGGCACTTGGCCTGAGCGGGCGGCGACGCGAGGACTGATCAGAAAGCCTCGACGAGACCCTCGCATATGCGGAGAAATGACCGGCGCCGCTGGTTTCCCTGGCAGGAAATTCCTCCGGCCAGCGCGCCATCGCTAATTGCTCTTGCGTTTGCCCGCCCAGACAAACAACCAGATTCCCGCGATCACCATCGGCAGGCTCAGCCACTGCCCCATCGAAAGACCGAGGGGCAGGTAGCCGTAGACCGTATCGGGTTCCCGGGCGAATTCGGCCAAGAAGCGAAACACTCCGT
>JAOUFA010000359.1 GCA_029858545.1 Betaproteobacteria bacterium | reverse complement strand
ATTACGAGAAGAACGTGCTGCCGCGCCGCGGGCTGCGCATCGCGCGCATGATCGGCCACATCACCTACCTGTCGGATGACGCGATGATGGAGAAGTTCGGCCGGGTGCTGCGCCGCGGCGCACCGGGTTTCGATTTCGACATCGATTTCGAGATCGAAAGCTACCTGCGTTACCAGGGCGACAAGTTCGCGGGCTATTTCGACGCCAACACCTACCTGCGCATCACCAAGGCACTCGATTACTTCGACCCGGCAGCGGGCTTCGGCGGCGACCTGTCGGCCGCGCTAGCACGCGCGAAGGCCGCGTTTCTCGTGGTGTCGTTCACCTCGGATTGGCGTTTCGCGCCGGCGCGTTCGCGAGAAATCGTGCGCGCCCTGCTGGATAACCGGCGCATTGTGTCGTATCTCGAGATCAACGCTCCACAGGGGCACGATGCCTTTCTGATGGAGGATGCGCGCTACTTCGGTGCCCTGCGCGCCTACTTCGCCAATATTGAATTGGAGACGCGGGAGTGACGATCATTCCGAGCCGACGATCCTGATGACTTCCGACGAACAGGCGTTGCTCGCCGCGCGCCCCGACCTCGTCGCGATCGCGCGTTGGGTCGCGACCGGCGCGCGCGTGCTCGACCTCGGCTGCGGCGACGGTACGCTGCTGCGCTATCTGTGGGAGACGCGCCGTGCGCCGGGCTACGGGGTCGAGATCGACGACGCGAGCGTGGTGGCCTGCGTAACGAACGACGTCAACGTGCTGCAGATGGACCTGGAGAGCGGTCTGTCGGTGTTCCAGGACGGCTCGTTCGACTGCGTGATTCTCTCCGAGACCCTGCAAACGATTCACCACACCGAGCAACTGATGCGCGAAATGCTGCGCGTGGGGCGCGAAGTCGTGGTGTCGTTCCCGAATTTCGGCTATTGGGGAGCACGCATGCAGGTACTGTTCGGCAGGATGCCGGTGTCCGAGGAACTGCCTTATGCGTGGTATGAGACGCCCAACGTGCACCACTGCACGCTCGCCGATTTCGAGGATCTGTGCGCGAAACTCGGCGCCGAAATCCGCGAGCGCCTGGTGCTGCACCGGGCACGCTCGGTGAGGTTCCTGCCGAATCTGCTCGGCAGCCTGGCGGTCTATCGCTGCACGGTCGGCTAGGGCCCAGGCCTGCCCGGTGCGGCACCGCCGCGCCGAAAAGAACAATTGGCGCAGCACCGGACCCCCTTGTATTTGCGTCCGCGGCCTTCATCTGGTGTTCATGAGATCTGGCGACCTGCGCACCTGGATGTGGAGTGAAGCGCTGTCTATGCTCGACCAGGCCGAGCGTCTGCACAGGCAGTTCTTCCGTATGGGTTCGTCTCCCGCGCAGACCTGGGAGCCGCCGGTGGATATCGTCGAGACCGCGGATGCATTGAGAGTGCAGGTTGCTCTGCCCGGTGTTCGGACCGACGCGATCACGGTCGGCGGCGACGCCAGCGGGCTGACCGTATCGGCGTTGCGACCGTTCGCGGGAGGCGCCGGCCGGGGCGCGCAGCTGCATCGCATCGAGATTCCCTACGGACGGTTCGAGCGGCGCATCCCGCTTCCGATGGACGCGCTCGTGCTGGCCGGCAAGGCGCTCGCCGACGGCTGTCTCACATTGACTCTGGTCAAGCGTCAACAAAGCGGAGAATCACCATGACGATCATGGATGGCATACGGTCCGCGCTCTCGAAACAGGACGACGCGAACCCCGACAGGCCCGGACCCGAACGCATCGATAACGAGGGGAAATCGCTGCCCGAGGATGCGATCGCCCTCGTTCCAATGCGCAACATGGTCCTCTTCCCGGGAATGATCGCGCCGGTGACGGTCGGCCGCGCGGCCTCGATCGCGGCCGCGCAGGACGCGGTACGAAACGAACGCCGGGTCGGCTTTCTTCTGCAACGCGACGCGTCGCAAGACATCCCCGCGCCCGCCGATCTCTTCGGGATCGGCACCGCCGGCCGCATCGTGCGCTACGTGACGGGCGCCGACGGAGCGCACCATATGGTGGTGCAGGGCGAGCAGCGTTTTCGCGTGCTCGAATTCCTCGAAGGCTGGCCGTTCCTCGTCGCGCGTGTCGTGCTGATCGAAGAACAGGCAAGCGAGGCGCCCGGCGCCGACATCGAGGCGCGCTTCATACAGTTGAAGGCACAGGCGGCGGAGGCGGTCGAGTTGCTGCCCAACGCGCCGGGCGAGCTGGTCGCGGTGATCCAGGGCATGGAATCGGCAGCGCAACTCGCCGACATGGTCGCGAACCTGCTCGACATCAAGCCAGAGGAAAAGCAGGCGGTGCTCGAGATTCTCCCATTGCGGCCGCGCCTGGACAAGATTCTCGGTTTTCTCGCGCAACGCGTCGAGGTACTGAGGCTCTCGAGGGAAATCGGCGACAAGACGAAAAAAGAGTTCGACTCGCGCCAGCGCGAGCACGTGCTGCGTGAGCAGATGCGCCAGATCCAGAAGGAACTGGGTGAGGGCGAAGACACGGTCGCCGAAATCGAGGAATTGAAGAAGGCGGTCGAGGAAGCCGGCATGCCCGAAGAGGTGGCGAAGCACGCCAACAAGGAACTCAAGCGCCTGCAGCGCATGGGTGAGGGCTCGGGCGAGGCGTCGATGCTGCGCACCTGGCTCGAATGGCTGACCGAGCTGCCCTGGAAAATCGACGCGCAAAAGCCGATCGACCTCGATGAAGCAAGCAGGGTGCTCGACGAGGACCATTTCGGTCTCGACAAGATCAAGCGGCGCATCCTCGAGTACCTCGCGGTCAGGAAACTCAATCCGGGCGGCAAGAGCCCGATCCTGTGCTTCGTCGGTCCGCCGGGCGTGGGCAAGACTTCGCTCGGCCAGTCGATCGCGCGCGCGACCGGACGCAAGTTTCAGCGCGTAGCGCTCGGCGGCACGCACGACGAAGCGGAAATTCGCGGCCATCGCCGTACCTATGTCGGCGCCTTGCCGGGCAATATCATTCAGGCGATCCGCCGCGCGGAGTCGCGCGCCGGCGTGCTGATGCTCGATGAAATCGACAAGCTCGGCGCAGGCGGTTTTCACGGCGACCCGTCCTCGGCGCTGCTCGAGGTGCTCGATCCCGAGCAGAACGCGAAATTCCGCGATAACTATCTGGGTGTCGATTTCGATCTTTCCAGCATGATGTTCATCGCGACCGCCAACGTGCTCGATACGATTCACGGCCCCTTGCGCGACCGCATGGAAGTCATTCAACTTCCGGGCTACACCGCCGAGGAGAAGCTCGAAATCGCGAAACGCTACCTCCTGAAGCGGCAACTCGAAGCAAACGGCTTGAAACCCGAGCAGGCCGCGGTGAGCGATGCCGCGCTCGCGACGCTGGTACGCGACTACACCCGCGAGGCGGGCGTGCGCAATCTGGAGCGTGAACTGGGCGCCGTGCTCAGAAGCGTCGCGATGAAGATCGCCCAGGGCAGGGTCGAGGCCGTTGCCGTGGATGCCGCCGATCTGGCCGCGATACTCGGCCCGTTGAAATTCGAAAACGAGGCGGCGCTGCGCACCAGCACGCCGGGCGTGGCCACCGGGCTCGCCTGGACGCCAGTGGGCGGGGATATTCTCTTCGTCGAGGCGAGCAAGGTGCCGGGCTCGGGCAAGCTGATCCTCACCGGGCAACTGGGCGATGTGATGAAGGAATCCGCGCAGGCGGCGCTCACTCTCGCCAAGACCCGCACCGGCGAGGCACTCGACAAGGTGGATATCCATGTGCATGTGCCGGCGGGTGCGACGCCCAAGGACGGTCCGAGTGCCGGCGTGGCGATGTTCCTCGCGCTGGTATCGCTGCTCCTCGATAGACCGGTGCGGCACGACGTCGCGATGACCGGCGAGATCAGCCTGCGCGGTCTGGTGCTGCCGATCGGCGGCGTGAAGGAAAAAACACTCGCGGCATTGCGCGCCGGCATCCATACTGTGATGCTGCCGAAGCGAAATCAACGCGATCTGGAAGACGTTCCCGCCGACGCGAAGGCGAAGCTCCAGTTCGTGTTTCTCGACACGGTCGACGATGCGGTCGCCTGCGCGATCGGGGATTGGGACTGGAAAATGGCGGCGTGATCTCTTAGACTCGCTCCGGATTCGGAACCTACAAGAACG
>JAOUFA010000358.1 GCA_029858545.1 Betaproteobacteria bacterium | reverse complement strand
GTACGGCGCCTGGGTGCAGTCCGGGCCCTATGCGCGGCCGCACTGGGCCGAAGTGCTCACCGCGCTCGACAACATGATCGGGCGCGGCCTGCCCGCGCCGCGCGGCGCGGCCTAGACCAGCTTGAACATCGCGTAAAGCGCCTGCTGACGCCATGCGCCCAGCGCCTCGTAATAGGCGACGAACACGCAACGCTCGCAGCCGCGCTGGCAGCAGCTGCGCGGATCGGGCTGGGCCGGCGGCCCGGCAAGGACACAGCCGCGCGCCGACGCGGTGACGGTAAGCGTCTCGATCAGCGCGCGCGCCTCGTCGAGGCTGCGCGGGGCGGCCGACACGCGCTCAGCCCGGCTCGGATCTTTCCGAACGTTCTTCCCGGTTCCTGCCGCCGAAGGCCTTGCCGATCGCCTCGATCAGCGCCTCGGCGTTCTCGAACAGCGCCCAGGCGAGCCACACCGCGGTGGCGATCAGACCGAGGATGAAGGTCCAGTCGACGAAGGGTTTGATGCCGGCGGCAAGAAACGGCCTGATGAAGGCCAGCAGCACGACGTACGCGCTGCCGACCACGATCAGCGTGACCAGCGCGAGCACGATGGTGCTGAGCATCGCGCTGCCGCCGCCGATCCCGCGCAACTGCCTGGCGAGGCGCTGCCCCATCGCCCAGAGCAGCGCGAGCGCGCCGCCGTGCGCGATGAACTGGGTGAGCGACCCGGCGGTGAGCCTGGGGGTGCCGAGCGTCGCGCTCTTGAACAAGGCAAGGCTGCCCAGGACCGCGCCGAGTATCAGCGCAACGACGATGACGATCAGGTACTTGCCGATCCAGAACCAGTCTTTTGCTGCCATGTTGGGATTGCCTCGCGCTTGCCGGTGCCGGATGATACCCGCCCGGCGCCGATTTGCCTGCTGTCTGCCGCGCACGACGCTTCAGGCGTCCTCTTCCTCCGGCAGCGGACCGATGCGCTCGTGGATGCGGCAAAACGGCTGCAGGTCGCAGCCGCGGCAGGTGTGCAGCCCGCGCTTCGGATCGACTTCGGCGTGGCCCGCGGCGAAGCGCGCCGCGAGACGCTCGAGCTCGGCGCGCCAGAACGCGAGCTGCTCGTCCCACGACGGCGCGGCACCCAGGCGAAGCGCCTGCGCGATGCTCTTCGCGCCCTCGAGCAGCCCGTCCTCGCGCGCGAGCCCGACGAACTTCATCGCCCCCGCGCTCACCTGCGCGAAGGCGAGCGCCGCCGCCCCGGTCTCGCCGGCGACCAGGTAGAGCGGCAGCTGCGGCTCGTCGGGACGCTCGCCGAGCACCGACGCGAGCGCCGGCCTGCCGGTCTTGTAGTCGATCACGATGCGCTCGCCCGCCGCCGTCTCGTCGACGCGATCCAGGCGCAGGTTCAGCGCGAGCGGCCCGAGCGCGAGCTCGCGCTGCTCCTCGGTCGCGATCACGGTGAAGTCGGCGCGCGCGCGTTCATGGTCGAGCCAGCCGCGCGCCAGGCGCACCAGGCGCTGCTGCTCGATCTGCGCAAAGCGCCCGGCGAGCGTGCCCGGCCGGTCGCGCCGCTGCCAGTCGATCGCCTCCTTCGCCGCCCGCGCGAGCAGCGCATCGAGCGCCAGCGCGGGCGTGTCATCGAGCGTCCATTTGGTCTTCAGTTCGCGCCAGGCGCTCGCGAGAACGCGATGCACCAGCGTGCCGCGCTCCAGCGCGTCAAGCCCGCTGTGCGGCGCGCCGACGCCCTCGGCGCCGAGCCGGTGAATCGCGAGCGCGCGAAACGCGCAGGCCGCCTGGTCCTTGACGAGCGCCGCGCCGCCGCGTGCGGCAGCGCCTGCGCGCGCCGGTGCGCGCGCCTCGGCGATGCGCTCGATGCGGCGCGCGCCGTGGATCGCGGCGCGCCAGCCCGCGTGGTCGGGGAGATCGAGCGCCGCTTCGGCGATCTGCGCGATGAGGGGACTCGGCGCCAGAGCACGATCGCCCTCGCGCTGCGGGTGCGAGAGCACCAGCTCGCCGGCGGCGCCGAACCAGCCGGCGGTGAGCCGGCGGGCGAATTCGAGCCCCGCGGCGGGCGAGGCGTTCGGCACGCCCGCCGCGCGCTGCAGGCGGATCGGAATGAGTGGATTCGCCTGCGCCCGCATCGGCCAGGCTTCATCGGACAGGCCCATCACCCACAAATGCTCGAAACGCATGCCCGCGGCCTCGAGCACGCCGAGCAGCTGGATCGGCAACTCCGGGGTCTCGGGCTGGAACAGGGTCGCGGCGGCGATGCGCCGCAGCCGCGCGAGCGCGTCGCCGAAGCCCATGCGTGGCGCGACGCGCTCGAGGAGTGCGAACTGCGCGAGCGTCGCGTGCCACTTCTTGAGCGTCTGGTATTCGGTCGAATCGAGCTCGCGCTCACCCGGAAAACCGGCGAGCGCGAGCGCCTCACCGAACGCCTCGCCCCAGGCGCGCGCCGAGCGCGCGCCGAACAGGCGCTCCTTTCTGAACGCGGCGAGCGCGGCGAGCCGGCGCGCGAGCGCGGGACAGCGCGGCAGATCGTCCCGCGCGGCGAGCAGCGCCAGGCGGTCGAGCGTCAGCAGCGGTTCGGCGCGCCGGCGCAGCGCCGCGTCGAGTCGCGCACGCTCTGGCATTTCCGCCTCGCCCTGCGCGATGAACGGCGAGCGCAGCAGCCGACTCGCGCGCTCGAACTCGATCTCGCGCCCGCACAGCTCGAGAACCAGCAGCGCGTGCGCGACAAGCGGACACGCCGCGAGCGGCTCGCCGAGCGAAACATTGAACGGCAGCCGCGCACCGGCGGCGCGCGGGTCGTCGGCCGCGGGAGCGAGGATTTGCGCAAAGACGCGGCGCAGCGCGTCCCGTTGCTGCGCGAGATCGGGCAGCACCACGCCGATGCGCGCGCCCCCACCCGGCGGTGCGGCTTCGAGCCGGGCGCGCGCCCACAGCGCCGCGCGGCGCATTTCGTCGCGCGCGTCGAGGCAGGCGAGGCGCGTCGCGCGCGCCTCGCCCCGCGCGGGCGCGCACACGGCGATTTCGCTGCCCTGCGCCGCGAGCGCGGCGAGAAATGCGTCCTGCTGCGGGGTCGCCTGTTCGAACGCGTAGCGCACGAGAAGCCGCGGTTTGCGCAGCGCCGCGTCGCCGAGCCGGCGCGCGAGCAGCTCGGGCAGGCGTGCAGCGTCGGTGCGCCCGATGCGCGCGGTCGCGCGGCGATAGCGCTCGGCCCAGTCGATAAAGACGCGTGCGTCTTCGTTCAGATCCGCGCGTGCGTCTTCGTTGATATCCGCGCGCGCGTCTTCGTTGATATCGGTGCGCGCGTCTTCGCCGAGGCCGGCGTGCGCAAGCGGCCGCCACAGCCGCCACGCATGCGCGAGCTGCCAGGCCTCGCGCGCGAGCGCCGCGGTCTCGGGCACCGCGAGCAGGGCATTGCCCGCCTGGGACTTGCGCAGCACCTCCTCCCAGAGGGTATGCTCCTCCTCGACGCCGAGAAGCAGCGGCAGATCGCGCGCCTCGTCGCCATCGCGCGCGTCCTCGTACAGGCGTTCGACGAACGCGGGCCAAGGCAGGATATCGGGCGCCTCCCAGCTCGCGAGCCCGCGCGCGACCTGCCGCCGGCCGAATTCCGCAGCGAGCGACTGGGCGAGCCGCCGGTTGGGGGTCAGCACCGTGATGCCCGCGTCGCGCCCCGCGGCGAGGCGCACGAGCAGATCGGTTTGATCGAGTTCAGCGGCCATGCACGCGGATTATAGAAGCCGCGCCCGCACCGGGCGGGGTGCGATCGCGGATGCGGCGATTCGATCCGAAATCCCGCTGGCCGCCCGGTGAACGCAAAGGGGATCGAAACCGATCATGGCAGGGTCGCGATCCTCCCGTATGATCGCCCCACGAGGGGCACCCCAGCCCGGGCCCGACGGCCGACAGTGGATCATGACAATCGACAACGAGGGAGTCCCGATGGACGAGAACACGACGAAACCGCGCGATGAATCCGGCGACCGCAGCCGCTACGATGCGTTGATGGAGGTGGTGCGCAACCGCATGACCGTGCGGGCCTTCGATGCGAACCATGTCGTGCCGCGCGAGCACTACGAGATGATCCTCGAGGCGGCGCGCCACGGTCCGTCGGGCGCCAATGCGCAGCCCTGGCACTTCATCGTCGTCACCGACCAGGA
>JAOUFA010000357.1 GCA_029858545.1 Betaproteobacteria bacterium | reverse complement strand
AGCATCCCGCGCCGAATATCTATTTCGACTCGACCTTCAGTGTCGAGGCGGCGAAGATTCAGCCCGGGGAGTACTACGCAACGGGACGCGACATGTTGCTGGTCACCGTGCTGGGGTCATGCGTGGCAGCCTGCATCAGGGACCACAAGAGCGGGATCGGCGGGATGAATCATTTCATGCTGCCCGAAGGCGGGGAAGGAGCGCTCGGCAAATCGGCGCGCTATGGCATCTACGCGATGGAGGTGCTCGTGAACCACCTGATCAAGCTCGGTGCGCAGCGCGAGCGACTGGTCGCCAAGGTGTTTGGCGGCGGGGCGGTGCTTCCCGGGTTCGAGACCATGAATATCGGGGAGCGCAACGCCGAATTCGTGCTGAAGTATCTCGATACGGAGCGCATCAACGTCACGGCGAAGGATCTCAAGGGCGATTCTGCGCGCAAGATATACTTTTTCCCACAGTCCGGGCGCGTCCTAGTGAAGAACCTGCGTAATATGCATAACGACACGATTCTGGTGCGCGAGAGCAACTACCGCACGCGCCTGCAAGGCGCGAACGTGGTCGGCGACGTCGAGATGTTCAAGTGAAGACCGAGCGCAAAATTCGCGTTCTCGTCGTGGACGATTCGGCGTTGATCCGCCGTTTGCTCACCGAGATGATCGGTTCACAGCCCGATATGGAAGCGGTGGGCACCGCATCGGATCCGGTGATCGCACGGGAAATGGTGCGATCGCTCGATCCCGACGTCATCACGCTGGATGTCGAGATGCCGCGTATGGATGGCCTGGAGTTCCTGGAACGCCTGATGCGTTTGCGGCCCACGCCGGTTCTGATGGTATCGTCTCTCACGGAGAAGGGATCGGAGATCACGCTGCGCGCCCTCGAACTCGGCGCGGTGGACTTCGTGACCAAACCCAAGCTCGACATCGCTCGGGGCATGAGCGAGTACGTCGAAGAGATTGCGGACAAGATACGTGCGACGGCGCGCGCGAAGATCAAGCGTGGTGCGCGGATCCCGGCGCGGGCGTTGCCGCCCATCGGCGGAAGGCTGAACTCGACTGAGAAGCTGATAGTGGTCGGCGCTTCCACCGGCGGTACCGAGGCAATCAAGGACTTCCTGGTTGCATTGCCACCCGATTGTCCTGGAATCCTGATCGCACAGCACATGCCAGAAGGTTTCACGACTTCGTTTGCCAAGCGGCTCGATACTTTGTCGAGGCTGAGCGTCAAGGAGGCCGAGGAGGGCGAACGGGTTCTGCCCGGGCATGTGTATATCGCCCCGGGTCATTCGCATCTGCTGCTCAAGCGAAGTGGTGCGAATTACGTCGCTCAGTTGAGCCAGTCCGCTCCGGTGAACCGACATCGTCCTTCGGTTGACGTCCTATTCCGCTCGGCGGCCGAGTGCGCGGGCGCCAATTCGCTCGGCGTGATTCTGACCGGTATGGGGCGCGACGGAGCACAGGGCATGCTCGAGATGCATCGCGTGGGTGCCTATACCTTCGCACAGGACGAGGAAAGTTGCGTGGTGTTCGGCATGCCTCGCGAAGCGATCGCACTCAACGCGGTGGACGAGGTCGTTCCGATGGCCGAGATGGCGACGCGCGTCCTGCGGCGATTGTCCAGCATCGGGCAGGGTTCGATCCGGGTCTGACCCCTCCTGGAACCAGCCGACCCACACCGCCGATTCAAGCCAGATCTCATGTCAAGCAACGTCCACTCCGCCACCGAGGAAAGGAGCTCAGCGCGGCCCGTCGTACTGACGGTCGACGATGCGGAAGACATCCGCGAACTGGTGGTGAAGACGCTGGGCGGGCGCTTTCAGGTAAAGCCGGCGGCCGATGGTCCGAGCGCGTTGCGCATGGCGCAGGAGAATCCGCAGCCCGATGTAATCCTGCTCGATGTGATGATGGTCGACATGGACGGGTACAAGGTATGCAAGGCGCTCAAGGAGAACCCGGTTACCGCCTCCATTCCGGTGATCTTTCTCACCGGCCTGACCGATGTGGGCGACGAAGCGATGGGGTTCCACCTTGGCGCGGTCGACTACATCACCAAGCCCATCAATCGCGAGCTGTTGCGCGCGCGCGTGGAGGCGCACGTTACGCTCAATCAGCGCAAGCGCAAGCTCGAGCAGGTGGTGTCGGAGCGCACCGGGGAATTGGAAAAAACCAATCAGCAACTCGTTCAGCGGCTTGCGCGCGTAGTCGAACACCACGAGGGACCGGCGTTCAGGAACCGGATCATGCGCGTGAGCCAGTACGTGCATCTTCTGTCTCAGGCTTCTGGCGCGAAGCCCGGCGTTGCCGAAATCATGATGCGCGCCGCGCCACTCTATGACATTGGCAAGCTCGCGATTCCGTCCTGGGTATTGAGAAAACCCGGCGAGCTGGACGAAGCCGAATGGAAGATGGTGAAACGCCATCCGGAAATCGGCGCGGAAATCATCGGCGAGCACAAGGACCCGCTCCTGGGATTGGCGCGTAGTATGTCGCTGACTCATCACGAACGCTGGGACGGAACGGGATATCCGCATGGCATGAAGGGCGAGGCGATTCCCTGGCCTGGACGGGTCATCGCGATCGTCGATACCTTCGAGGCCATGACCACGACGCAGTACCGTCGCGATCCGATTCCAATCGAGGACGCGGCGGCGTTTATCAGGGCCAGCGATGGCAAACACTTCGATCCAAAGCTGGTCGCGGCATTCAAGAAAGCGCTTCCCGCGATGGAAAAGGTGCGCGCCAAGCTTTCCGACGCCCTCGGCGAGATACTCGACTTGGATTTCACCGCCTGACGGCAGTCGCCCAGGGGCGGCGATCGCGGGTTGCTCTATTCGGAAAGAGGGGATCGAGCGGCCCTGGACGGCCCGGGATCCTGCTGCGACGGAGTCGCGGGGAACGCGTGCACCCGTTTCGCGGGCTCTCGCCTCGGTGCGGCCGACCGGCAGGGAACGGCGCTCGGCGCTGAAATCTCCGCGTCGGCGCAATAAGTCTCCCTACGAGTATGAATCAAGTCGCGTCGGCGGGCGCCGATCTTTATAATGTCGACTGTGCGCACTCCGCACCGCGGAGTTTCCACGCCGACTCATGCACCGCATTGCGCCAGGCTGATGAACGTCCTGATCATTGATGACGACCCGGATTTCCGAAATCTGCTCAGAACTTATCTGACGCAGCAGTGGCCGCATGTCGTGGTGGACGATTACGACCCGCTCGAGCGCGAGATGCCCGATGCGTCGTTCCCGCTGGGAACCTATAGTGTCATCATTCTCGACTACATGCTGGGAAACGGCGACGGCCTGGTCTGGCTTCAGCAAATGAAGAAGCGCGCCGATTGCCCGCCGGTGCTGTTCATTACCGGTGCCGGCAACGAGATCATCGCGGTGCGCGCGATGAAGGCAGGGGCGGACGACTACCAGCGCAAGCAGGAATTGACCCGCGACGTCCTGTTGACGTCGATCCAGGACATGGCGCGTGGCGCGCTCGAGAGAACCATGCCTCCGGATGTCGCGGCGCGCATGGAGGCGCATAGCTTCGGAACGCGCTTTCGCATTCCCGGCGTTCGCATCCTTCGACTGATCGCCGAAGGGGGGCTCTCGCGCGTCTATCTTGCGTCGCGCGACCAGGATGATGAGCCGCTGGTGGCGAAGATCCTGCGCGAAGACGTTGCCTCGGACGAGGATACGCTGCGTCGGTTCATGGAGGAATACGCACTCGTTGAGCGACTGAATTCACCTCATGTGGCACGCATCTATGGTCATGGCGTGGCCGAAGGCTACGCCTACCTGGTCATGGAGTTTTTCGATGGCGGGGATCTCAGCAAACGACTGGGGGGGCAGGCGTTCTCGCCCGAGGAGTCATTGAGAATCTTCGTGGAGTTGATGTTTGCGCTGGGCGACATTCACGAGCAGGGAGTCTTGCATCGGGACCTCAAGCCGCAGAACCTGATGTTTCGCGCCGACGGAAGCCTGGCGATCGTCGATTTCGGGATCGCCAAGCAGATCGACGCCATCGATCGCACTGGGCATGGCGAGATACTGGGTACGCCGCGCTACATGAGCCCGGAGCAGGTGCAAGGGCGTGCGTTGGATTTGCGTACCGACATCTACAGTGCGGGAGTGCTCCTGTACCAGATGATGGTGGGGCGGC
>JAOUFA010000356.1 GCA_029858545.1 Betaproteobacteria bacterium | reverse complement strand
ACCAAGGCGGGAGACGAATCGATGAAGAGCTTCCATCCGAGCGGCAGGAGCTATGCGCTCGCACTGCGGCTCACCGGAAAATTCAAAACCGCCTTTGCGGCGGGACCGCCGGCCGCCGCGCAAGCGAAGGGGCGAGCGAAGCCTGCCGCGCGGGCGCCGGCGGGCGTTCTCACCGAGTCGGCGAAGGACGCCGCGGTGGTCCTCGTCGCCGATACCGACATGCTGCAAGACGGCGCGGCGGTCGATATCCAGGAGGTGCTCGGGCGCAAGATCGTCGTGCCGTCGAACGGCAATTTGGCCCTGGTGCTCGGCATCGTCGAACAGGCTGCCGCGGGCGACGAATTCATTTCCCAGCGCAGTCGCGCGGGCGCCTTCCGTCCGCTTACCGTGGTGCGCAGGCTGGAGGCCGAGGCGCAACAGCAATACCTCGGCAAGATCCAGGCGCTCGAAGCCGAGCTGCAGAAATCAGGTCAGAAACTGCAGGAATTGCAGAAGGCGCGCGGTGCGTCGAACAGCGGGCAGATCCTTTCGCCCGAGCAGCAGACCGAGATCGAGAACTTCCGCAAGCGCGCGGCCGAAACCAGGCACGAACTCAAGGAAGTGCGCAAGAACCTGCGGCGCGAGGCCGAGGGACTCGTCTTCTGGACCAAACTCGCCAATATCGCGCTGATGCCCCTGCTGGTCGCGTTCGCGGGCCTGGGGCTGGCGCTGCTGCGCCGGCGCCGCGTACGGGCCGCGACCGCCTAAAGAAGGATTTGTCATGAATGCACGCTATACCGCAGTCCTGGTCATCCTGTTGATCGTGCTCGGGGGCGGCGCCCTCGTCTACGAGCGGCAGGAGCGCTCGGGGCAGGCCTCGAACCTGGCGTTGCTGGGCAAGCCGCTGCTCGCGGAACTCAGGGCAGCCGATATCGTGACGTTGAGGATTACCAAGCCGAAGGCGGCGCTCACGCTCGCGCGCAGCGATGGCAACTGGACGCTTGTCGAGCGCGAGGGTTTTCCCGCGGACTTTGGCAAGGTGCGCGACTTCACCCTGAAGGTCATCGAGAGCAAGGTCGCGCAAAGCGAACCGATCGGCGAGGCCGACCGCGCGCGGCTGCTGCTCAATGAGCCGGGCAGGGACGGCGCCGGAACACTGGTCGAATTTCTCGGCACCGAGGGCAAGCCGCTTGCGCGCCTGATCCTCGGCAGGAAGTACTTCAAGAGCGAACCCGAGGACGCCGAACGCGCCCCGGCGGACGGGCGCTTCGCGATGCGTCCCGAGGAACCGAAGACGGCCTACATCGTCGCCGATCCGCTCGAGCAGGCGAGCGCGCGGAGCGCCGACTGGATCGAACGCACCGCGTTTGTGGTCGAGAAAGTGAAATCCATGGAGGTCCGCTTTCCCGGTGGAGGCGGGTGGAAGATCGACAGGCAGGCCGATGACGCGGGCTGGAAGCTTGCCGGCGCGAAGGCGGGCGAGAAACTGGAGATTACGCGCGCGAACGCCGCCTCGTATTCGCTCGGCATTCTGGAACTCGCCGATGTCGCGCCGCGCAGCGCGCGGGAGCAGGGATTGGACAAGCCGATTCGCGTCGATGCGACGACCTTCGACGGCCTCAGCTATGCGATCCGCATCGGGACCCTCGCGGGCGAGCACTATCCGGTGAGTTTCAGCCTGGGCGGGTCGCTCGTCAAGACGCGCCGGCCCGAAAAGGGCGAGAAGGCGGCCGATGCGGCGCGGCGCGACAAGGAATTTGCCGAACGGATACAGAAAATAGACCAACGACTGCCGCGCGAACGCGCCCAGTCGGCGCACGTGCTGCTGATCCCGAAATCGAAACTCGAGGACGTGCTGAAGAAACGCGCCGATCTGCTGGAGAAGAAGGCGACAAAGAACTAGCGTCGTGGGCAGCCCCGCCGGCGCGATGGCAGGGTTGCGGTAAGCTTCCTGATCGGATCCGGAACCGGAAGGGGCAACATGAAGGAAGACGGCGCACAGGTCCGCGGCGCATCGATCGAGAACTCGGCCTGGTTCATGCCGTTCTCGATGAACCGGCAATTCAAGAAACAGCCGCGGCTGGTGTCGCGCGCCGACGGAATCCACTACTACACCCCCGAGGGCAGGAAGCTGATCGACGGCACCTCGGGACTGTGGTGCGTCAACGCCGGCCACTGCCGCGAGAGCATCGTCGCCGCGGTGCAAAAGCAGGTGGCGACGCTCGACTTCGCGCCGCCGTTCCAGCTGGGCCACCCCGCCGCGTTCGAATTCGCCGACCGCGTGGTGAAGCTCGCGCCCGCGGGCCTGTCGCGCGTGTTCTTCACCAACTCGGGATCGGAGTCGGTCGACACCGCGCTCAAGCTCGCGCTCGCCTACCACCGCGCGCGCGGCGAGGGCCATCGCGTGCGTCTGATCGGACGCGAGCGCGGCTACCACGGGGTCAACTTCGGCGGCACCGCGGTGGGCGGCATCGTCGGCAACCGCAAGATTTTCGGCGCGCTGGTGGCGGGCGTGGATCACATCCGTCATACCCACGATCTGGCGCGCAATGCGTATTCGCGCGGGCAGCCCGAGTTCGGCGTGGAACTCGCCGATGACCTGGAGCGGCTGTGCGCGCTGCACGATCCGTCCACCATCGCGGCACTGATCGTCGAACCGGTCGCCTGCTCGACCGGCGTGCTGGTGCCGCCGCGCGGCTACCTCGAGCGGCTGCGCGAGATCTGCGACCGCCACGGCATTCTGCTCATCTTCGACGAGGTGATCACCGGCTGGGGCAGGCTCGGCCAGCCCTTCGCCGCGCAGTACTTCGGCGTGACGCCCGACCTGATCACCACCGCGAAGGGCATCACCAACGGCACCGTGCCGATGGGCGCGGTGCTGATGAAAGAGGATCTCTACCAGGCCTTCATGACCGGGCCCGAACTCTCGATCGAGATGCCGCACGGCTACACCTATTCGGCGCATCCGCTCGCCTGCGCGGCGGGGCTCGCCACGCTCGACGTCTACGAGAAGGAGGGGCTGCTCACCCGCGCGGGCGAACTCGCGCCGTACTGGCAGCAGCAGGCGCATGCGCTGCGGGGGCTGCCGCACCTGATCGACATCCGCGACATCGGACTGATCGCCGCCTTCGAACTCGCGCCGCGCCCCGGCGCGCCCGGCGCGCGCGGGCTGGAGGCGCATAGGCAGGCCTTCGAGAAGGGGGCCTATATTCGTGCGACCGGCGATGTGATCGCGCTCGCGCCGCCGCTGATCATCGAGAGGCCGGAAATCGATCGGCTGTTCGAGATTCTGCGCGGGGTCATCGCGAAACTCGCGTAAACGACTATCGACGTCGCGCCGGGGGCGAGCGTGACCTTCAATTTCAACGCGGTCGGCCCGGCCGCGATGGGAAGCTACAACTTCCAGTGGCGCATGGCGCAGGATGGGGCCGGACTGTTCGGCGACACGACCCCGAACGTCACGGTGACCAACGGCGTCGACAACGCGAAGTTCGTCGCGCAGAGCGTTCCGGCTATCATGGCACTCGGCCAGAGCTACGCGGTGAGCGTGACGATGCAAAACACCGGCAACACCACCTGGACGGCGGGCAGCCAGTACCGGCTTGGCTCGCAGAACCCGCAGGACAACAGCACCTGGGGGCTGTCGCGGGTGAACCTGCCGAACGACGTGGCCCCGGGGGCGAGCGTGACCTTCAACTTCAACGTCACCGCGCCAGCGACGAGGGGAAACTACAACTTCCAGTGGCGCATGACCCATGAGGGCCGGGGCTGGTTCGGCGAGACGAGCGCGAACGCCGTGGTGAAGGACGGCGTCGATGCCGCGGCCTTCGTCGCGCAGACGGTGCCGGGCACGATGACCCCGGGCCAGAGCTACGCGGTGAGCGTCACCATGCAAAACACCGGCAACACCACCTGGAACGCGGCCGAGCAGTTCGCGCTCGGTTCGCAGGATCCGCAGGACAACGCCTACTGGGGTATGGCGCGGGTGCCGTTGCCCAATGCGGTCGCGCCAGGGGCGAGCGTGACCTTCAATTTCAACGTCACCGCGCCGAGCGCGGTGGGGGTGTACTACTTCAAGTGGCGCATGCTGCGCGGGACGGGGATATGGTTTGGCGACGCGAGCGCGGATGTGGCGGTGCATGTGGGGGCGGGGGCGGCGAATGTGTACTTTATTCAT
>JAOUFA010000355.1 GCA_029858545.1 Betaproteobacteria bacterium | reverse complement strand
GATCGCCTCGACGGGCGCTGCGCTCGACTATCTGGAAAAGCTTTTCGATATGCAGGGAGACTGGCACCTCGCCCTGGCTTCCTACAACTGGGGCGAGAATGCGGTCAAGCGCGCGGTCGACAGGAACCAGAGCGCGGGTCTATCGATCGATTACGCGAAGCTCACCATGCCCAGGGAAACGCGTCAGTATGTCCCCAAGCTGCTCGCACTAAAGAAGATCATCGCTCATCCCGACCAGTATGGGTTGATGCTCGAGCCAATTCCCAACGAACCCTATTTCGCCACCGTCGATATGCCGCGCGCCATCGACGTCCATTTCGCCGCCAAGCTCGCTGAAATGACGATCGATGATTTCGTCGCGCTCAATCCGGGATACAGCCGGCCGCTGATTCCCTCCAGCCTGGACTATCCCCTCATCCTGCCCGCCGACAAGGTTCCGGTATTCCGGGCCAACCTGGCAAATCATGACGACAGCCAGCTCACCTCCTGGCAAACCTATCGCCCGAAACCCGGTGAATCACTCCAGGCCGTGGCGCGCAAATTCAAGCTGTCGCTCTCCCGTCTGAAGGAGGTGAACGGCATCACACGGCGCATGCGCAGCACGCCAAGCATAATTGTCGTCCCGCTTACCAGCGCGGCTGCGACGCTGCGCCTACCGATCATGTACGCCCCCCCGATCCAGGCGCCCACGCTGCGCCTCCTCTATCACATCGTCAACAAGGGCGATACCCTCGGCGCGATCGCGCGTCGCTATCGCGTCGGGATCAGCGATTTGCGCCGCTGGAATCCGGACCTGAACCTCAGTGTAGGACACCGCGTGAGGCTCCATCTGCGGCGTTCCGGGCGAAGGGGGCGCGGGGCTCGCCGCCAGGCGAGCCACCCGCAATAGCCGTCACCGCATTCGGGGGCTCGCGCAACGAGTACTCGTGTTCGTTGCGCGACCGCCGCCGATACAATTGGCTTTCATGCCGGAAACAGGCGCCAGGGGGCGGTCGACCCGAACCGCGTGCGGTCCGCCTCAGTTGGCTATAATGCGCGGCCTTTCACAGGGAAACCGATATGGCCTTGCTTGACGGCAGGAAACTCCTCATTACCGGATTGATCAGCAATCGCTCGATCGCCTACGGCGTGGCGAAAGCCGCGCACCGCCAAGGGGCGGAACTGGCATTCACCTACCAGAATGAACGCTTCAAGGAACGCGTCGAGGACATGGCGCGCGAGTTCGGTTCGAATATCGCGCTGCCCTGCGACGTCGCGAGCGATGATCAGATTGCCGCGCTGTTCGACGAACTCAAGAAGCACTGGAATGGACTAGACGGACTGGTACACGCCATCGCCTATGCATCGCGCGAGGCGATTGCCGGAGAGTTGCTCGACGGTTTGTCGCGCAAGGCATTTCTCGAAGCGCACGAGATCTCTGCGTACAGCTTTCCGGCGCTAGCCAAGGCGGCCCTGCCGATGATGCAGGGCCGGCGGGCCAGTCTGGTGACGCTCAGCTACCTGGGCGCCGAACGCGTGGTACCGCACTACAACACCATGGGCCTCGCCAAGGCAAGCCTGGAAGCGTCGGTTCGCTACCTCGCAGCGAACCTCGGGCCGCAGGGCATACGCGTGAATGGCATCTCGGCAGGTCCGATCAAAACGCTCGCGGCGGCCGGCATTTCCGGATTTGGCAAGATCCTCAAATTCGTCGAGGAAAATGCTCCCTTGCGCCGCAACGTGACCACCGAAGACGTCGGCAATGCCGCCGCCTTCCTGCTCTCTGAACTCGCCGCCGGAGTAACCGGCGAGGTGCTCTACGTCGATGCAGGCTTTCGCAATGTCGTGGGGGGCATCGGCCAAGACGCCGATTGAATACTTGGCCAGAGGGCCGGCCCGCCTCCTGCGCTCCTACTGCTTCTTCGCGAGCAGTTCCTTGTAGATCTTCACATCGGCGCCGGCGCGAAGATTGGCGAGGAAAGCTGCGTACTGCGACCGCCCGGCCATACGCTCGGTACGCGCTAGCGCCACCTTCGCTTGTTCGCTGGTCCTGGGCGTCTCTGGAAGCACCTTCTCGACCCGATAGAGCGCATAGCCCCCGTCGCCGAGATCGGCGCCGACGTAGGCAGGCAGTTTGCGCGCGTCGACACCGACGATACGCTGCATCGCGTCCGCTCGTATGCCCTTCGTATCACGCCGCGATACCACCCGCGATTTGCCCCACTTGAGGCCCGCGCCGTCCCCCTTCATCAACTGCTCCAGTTTCGCCGCGCCCTCGGCGCGTGCCAGACCGGCGGCTTCCCGTTTCCGCAGCAGCGCCAATATCTCGCCTTTGACTTCATCGAACGGGCGCTGCGCAGCGGGCTGGTAATCGACGACACGGGCAGCCAGCAGAGTATTGGGCGACACTTCGACCGCATCGATATTGCGCCGCGTACGAATCGACTCGGCCGAAAACAGCGCCCCCAGAACCTTTGCGTTGGCGAGCGGGCCGAGTTCGGCGGCGCTCGCGGTCTTCGCAATCCACCCGGAGTGACGCACGGCAAGCTTGAACTGTTCCGCTGCCGGCATCAGGCTGTCGGGCTGTTCGTAGACCATATCCTTGAATACGCCGCCTTCCTGGGCGAACTTCTTCACCGACTTCTGCCGCTTTATCTCGGCACGGAGCTCACCGCTCAACTGATCGAGACCGGGCGCCTTGGAACCCTTGATTCCCGTGAGGCGGATCACGTGATAGCCGAACTCGGACTCGACCACATTGCTGATCTCGCCGACTTTCTTCAATCCGAAGGCGGTTTCCTCAAACGCCTTCACCATCATGCCGCTTCCGAAGAAACCCAGATCACCGCCGTTTTCCGCCGACCCAGGATCCTGCGAATGCTTCTTCGCCAACTGCGCAAATCTTTCCGGCGCTTTCCTCAACTCCGCGAGAATCGTCTCGGCCTTTTCGCGCGCGGCCTTCCTTGCGTCGTCCTTGGCATCCGACGGCACCGCGATCAGGATATGGCTCGCACGGCGCTGATCGGAATCTCCGCGGCGCGCGACGCGCGCCTGGTACGCCTCCCGCAATTCCTTTTCGCTGACGCCTTCCGCGCGCTCCAGATCAGTCGCCGAAAAGCTCACATATTCGACCTTCAGCCGCTCCGCCAAACGGAAATCGGCCGGGTTCGCATCATAGTGCGCCTTCGCCTTCGCATCGTCGATGGTTACCCGGGTCAAATAGGGCTGCGGACCCAGGATGACTTCAGACACCTCGCGCGCCTCGTTCTCCAGCGAGGCCAGCCTTTGTGCCACACCACGCGAAACAATCACGAACTCCGAAATCGAGCCGGTCAGCTGCGACGTTCCCATATCGCGCCGCATCTGCGCTTCGAAGTACGTAGGCTCCATGCCCTGCGCGCGTAACTGGCTCTCGTACATGACTTTCGAGAACTTTCCGTCGCTCTGAAAAGCAGGAATCGAAGCGATCAGTTCACGCAAAGCATCGTCCGAGCCCGCCAGGTGCGCCTTGAGCGCGGTGTTCGCCAGCAGCTTCTGATCGATCAGCGACTCGACAAGCAACTGGCGCGTCTCCGCAGTATCCATCTCCGAGACATCGACTCCCGCCCCGAACATCGCACGCAATCTATCCTGGTGCTGGCGCAGCGCATCCGCGAACTCGCGCTGGGATACCGCGACCCCGTCGACCTTGGCCACTTCGTCCCCGCCGCGAAACATCGTGCTCGTAAACGAATCGAGCCCGAAGAACGCAAACGGAACCGCAATCAAGACCAGCAAAATCTGAATCAGCCACTTATTTTTATGGACGAAATCGAACATGGCCTGAAATCGATGGGGTCGTACATCAAGGGCGAGTTTGCGTTCGCCCCATTTACGCTTTGCCCCGCATGGGCACTCCTACATTGCCGCGCGGCCCGCTTCGGGCAGCATTTTTGTCTGCATTACCTGCTGGTTTGAATGGCGGAGTGGACGGGACTCGAACCCGCGACCCCCGGCGTGACAGGCCGGTATTCTAACCGACTGAACTACCACTCCTTTCAAGCTTTCCGTAAACCCCGCAGGGGTTTACCGTTTCCTGCGTCACACATCGATTTGCCGCGCAACGTCCGCGCTCCACGATGCCTTCATGCGGTGCTTCGTCCTGTGGTGGGTGCTGAGAGGGTCGAACTCCCGACATT
>JAOUFA010000353.1 GCA_029858545.1 Betaproteobacteria bacterium | reverse complement strand
GTGCGCGAGCAGCGTTCCGTCGATATCGAGCAGGAATGCCCAGTCCGCGGCGTAGCGGGGCAGGGCGCGCGCCATCGCTAGCTCCCTGCCGCGCGTTCGCGCGCGTTGCCCCCGGAGGCGAGCACCCGGCGGCGATGCCTCATGCGCGCGGCGTCGAGCAGCATGCGTCCCGCCCAGCGATAGACGTTGAACTCCTGCACCCGATTGCGCATGCTGCGCATGCGCGCGCGCTGCTCGGCGGTCTGCATCGAAAGCGCGAGGTGCAGTGCCGCGGCGCTCTGGTCTATGTCGTAGGGGTTGACGATCAACGCCTCGGGCATTTCACGTGCGGCGCCGGTGAATTGCGACAGGATGAGCACCGCCTGTTCGTCGTCGCGCGAGGCGACGAATTCCTTCGCGACGAGATTCATGCCGTCGTGCAGGCTCGATACGTAGCACAAGTCCGCGGCGCGATACAGTTCATAGACCTGGTCGGCGTCGTAGTGCTCTATTTTGAGGACGATCGGATCGTAGCCTGCGCTGCCGAAGCGTACATTGATGCGCTTCGCCAATTCGCGGACCTTCGTATCGAGCAGCTGGTACTCGTCGATCGAGGCACGCGAAGGTGCGGCGATCTGCACGAAGCAAAAACGCCCCACCCAGGCGGGTTCGAGCTCCAGCAGCCGCTCGACCGCCATGAAGCGCTCGAGGATCCCCTTGGTGTAGTCGAGCCGATCGACGCCGACGCCCAGGCGCACCGCCGGGCCGATGCCCAGAGCCTCGCGGACGACCCGCGCGCACTCGGACGGCGGCAACTGGCGCGCCAGCGCGGCGGGCGGCCATTCGATCGAAATCGGATAGCGGCGGACCTCGGTCGGCTCGCCGCCGTAGGAAATGGTGAAGGTTTCGCGATCGACGCGCGCCTCCAGGAAGCGATCCACCGTGTCGAAGAAGTTGTTGCAGTGGAACTGGGTGTGAAAACCGAGAATCGACGAACCGAGCAATCCCTCGAGTACCTCTTCGCGCCACGGCAGGATGCCGAAGGCCTCGGGATTGGGCCAGGGGATGTGCCAGAACGTGATGATCGTCGCGTTGGGCAGGTGCTCGCGGACCATGCGTGGCAGCAGTGCGAAGTGGTAGTCCTGTACCAGTACGATCGGGTCCTTGGTGCGCGCCTCGGCCACCACGACTTCGGCGAAACGCTGGTTCACCGTCTTGTAATGCTCCCAGTCCTCGCTGCGGAACACCGGGCGGGTATGCGCAATGTGGCAAAGCGGCCAGAGTCCCTCGTTCGCGAACCCGTAGTAGTAGCCACGCTCCTCCTCGCGCGAGAGCCACACGCGGCGGATGCGGTACGCGGGGTGTTCGGGCGGCACCATGATGCGGTCATGCGCGTCGACCGTTTCGCGGTCCGCCGAGCCCGCGCCGTGCGCGATCCAGGTGCCCGAACAGGCGCGCATCACGGGTTCGAGCGCGGTGACCAGGCCGCTCGCCGGGCGCTGGATTTCGATTGCGTTGTTCTTGCCGTGCACGTGAATGTAGGGCTCGCGATTCGAAACGATGAGCACTTCGTCGCCGAGCAGATCCTCGCGCAGGATGCGTCTTAGCGCGTCGGGACCCCAGGCGGTCTGGCTCTCGTCGCGCGTGCTGCGCTCGACCTCGAGGTCTCGCACCAGCGCCTGCAGGTCGCGTGCGATCGGACGCAGCTCGCGCGAGGTGCGACGCAGGCCCTCGGGAGAACGCCTCAGCGCTTCGCCGGAGATGAGTGCCTTGATGCCCGCCACCCAGCCGCGCCAGCTCAGTTCAGCGATGATCACCGTGATGAGCGCGACCACCGCGGCGATCGCCGCGAATACGTAGAACACGTAACGCTTGGTGTCGTCGCTCCGACGCTGCACGAAACTCATGTCGTGCGCGATGATCATCGTGCCGATCGTTTCGCCGTCGGCCTCGATCTTGTTCACCGCGACGTGCAAGGGACCATGCTTGAGTTGCACGACACGATTCTGCTCGACCGGAGCGGGCACGCTCGTGCATTTCACTTCGCGCGGATAATTCCGGGTCGAGTAGGAAAGCTCGCCCGCCGGATTGCAGAAACCCAGCGCATACACGCGTTCGTCACGCACGATGCTGTCGAAGAACCGCGCGACCTTGGGGCGCGAATGCTCGCGCACCAGATCGGCAAGCCGCTCCTGCATCGTGTTGGTGATGAGCGCTGCGCGGCGGTCGAGATCCTGCACGAACCATTGCAGCGTAAGTCGGTCGACGAGCGGCACCACCGCGTAGGCGATCAGCGCAAGCGCGAGGCCAAGGGGCGCGATAAAGCGTAGAGAGAGGTGCATCCTGTGGACACTCGATGGTGAAACCGGGATGAACTCGACTGCCTGCCGGGTAGCGCCCGGTCGCGAGGTGGAATGTGAACCATACCACGGTCAATTCACCGGCGGGGCAGGGCTTCCTGGAGGCGGCGCCTCGCTTGCACCGCGAAGTCGGAGTCGGGCCTTCTTTGGCCGCACGCGTGGGGCGGTGGTGCGGTGACGAAGATCGGTCGCCCTTCGCACCTGCGAAGGAATCCGCGATCGAACGTACGTGAAAACACGGGGCCGACGACGGTTACTGCACTGCCGGTACTGGGCGCTACTGAAGAAGACGCTATTACCCGGTGCAAGCGCAGTGCGCGCTTCGCCGCATCAGTCTCGCGGGCGCGAGGGCGGCGCAGCCGCTTCGAGTACGAGTTTGACGAGTTCGGGTATGCGCCGCACCTGAAGTTTCTCCATCAGCCGCGAGCGGTAAACCTCCACGGTTCGCGGACTGATGCCCAGCAGCGAGGCGATTTCGCGGCTGTGCTTGCCCTCGGCCACGAGATCGAGCACTTCGCGCTCGCGCGCGGTGAGGCGCGAAAGTCGCGAATTCAGGTCCGTGCTCATCGCAAGCTGCTCGCGCTCCTGCGCATCGCGGTCCAGGGCGGATGCGATCGCGGCAAGCAAGGCTTCGTGATCGATGGGTTTCTCGACAAAGTCGATCGCGCCGGCCTTGAGTGCGGCGCGCGCGGACGGCACATCACCATGCGCGGTGACGAAGATAATGGGTAGCTGCAAGCCACGCCGGGTCAGCTCGGCTTGCAGTTCTATTCCGCTCATCCCCGTCATGCGCAAGTCGAGTACCACGCATCCGGGCCACTCGGGCCGGTAACGTTCGAGGAATTCCTCGGCACTGGCGAAGGTCTGGGTGCCGAAGCCCTTCAATTGGAGCAGCATTGCGAGCGACTCGCGCGCGGCATCGTCGTCGTCAACTATGAAGATGGTCTGGGATGTCATGTGTAGCTCTCGGACAATGGATCCACCGGAAGCGTAAACGAAAACGTTGCGCCGCGCGCGAGACGCCGGGCGATCAGGCGACCGCCGTGATTTTCGACGATCGAGCGGCTGATTGCGAGTCCCAGACCCATTCCCTCGGGCTTGGTCGTGAAAAAGGGACGGAAGATGCCGTCGATCAGCTCCTCGGGCAGGCCGGGCCCGGCGTCGGAGACGCTGATCCTGACGGTGGAGGCGGCGCGTTCGGCCCTAACCTCGATCGCGCGTTCGTCGGGATTCTTGCTGCCCAGCGCATCGATGGCATTGGAGAGCAGGTTATTCAGCACGATCTCGATCTGCAGCCGGTCGACCCGGACCGCGGGCAGGTCAGGTTCGATCTCGGTTACAAGCGCGACGCGTTCGCGCGCCGAGCGATCCGCGATCCGCCGCAGGCAGGTATCGATGATTTCGCCGACCCGGACCCGCTCCAGGCGCGAGGTCCCGCTGCGGAAGAATTCGCGCAGATGCCGGACGATGTCGCCGGCGCGCGCCACCTCTTTGGCGGCGGTTCGCATCGTGTCGCGCAGCCGCGCGCGGTTTATCTCCGGCTGGTCGAGCAACAAAGTGCATACCTGGACATAATTCGAGATCGCGGCAAGAGGCTGGTTCAGCTCGTGAGCGAGCGAAGTCGCGGTTTCCGCGGCGGCGGCGAGGCGCAGGCTGCGCGCGAGCTCGGCTTCCCGCTCGGCGAGCGCGTGCTGCGCACGCTTGCGATCGCTGACCACCGCGCCCAGAATCAGCCCGGTCACGGCCATCGCGGACATGAGCAACTGGAATTCGAGCACCGTCGCGGACGAGAACCCGGCGATGCGCACCGCGGCGATGA
>JAOUFA010000354.1 GCA_029858545.1 Betaproteobacteria bacterium | reverse complement strand
AAGACGGCTGCGGCGGCAGACACCCCTTGCCCGATGCTCCCCGCTTTGCCGCGTGGCTCGGCGAGCAGGGACTGAAGCCGGGCGACCGGGTGGTCTGCTACGACGCCAACAACGGCACGATGGCGGCGCGCCTGTGGTGGATGCTGCGCTGGATCGGTCACGAGAACGTCGCGCTGCTCGACGGCGGGCTCGCGCAATGGGCCGCCGAAGACAGACCGGTGACGGCCAAGGTCGCCGCATTCGCGCCGACCGAATTTCCCTGCCGCGTGCGCGAGGCGATGACGGTCGGGGCCGCGTCGGTGGAACACCATCTTGCCACGGGCGGCGCGCAACTCCTCGACGCACGCGCGCCGGCGCGCTTTCGCGGCGAGCAGGAGCCGATCGACCCGGTCGCGGGCCGCATTCCCGGCGCGCGCAATCGCTTCTGCGGCGACAACCTCGACGACGCGGGCCGCTTCAAGACGGGTGAACAGTTGCGCGCCGAATTCGCGGCGCTGCTGCACGGCGAGACGCGCGAGGTGCTGCACTACTGCGGCTCGGGCGTCGCCGCCTGCCACAACATCTTCGCGATGGAACTCGCCAACCTGGCCGGCTCGCGCCTCTATCCGGGTTCCTGGAGCGAGTGGATCGCCGATCCGCGCCGGCCGCGCGAAAAGGGCTGAGGCGCGCGACACCGAATTGGTTCAAGCGCTCGGGCAGTTCGATGTTTCGTCGATCTCCCCCCGCCGCTCCTGGCGCGCGAGCGCCCAGCCGACATGCTCGCGCACCAGTGGCGAGGGGTGACCGGCGCGTGCGCACAGCGCGGCCACCACCGCCGCAGCCGGCGGCGCGTTGCCCAGCCCCACGGCGAGATTCCTCAGCCAGCGTTCGTGACCGATACGCCGGATCGCCGATCCGCGCAGGCGTTCGTCGAACTCGCGCTCGCTCCAGGCGAACAGCTCGACCAGCGTCGCCCGGTCGAGACCGTTGCGCACCGCGAAATCGGGTTCACTGCTCGCCTGCGCGAAGGAATTCCAGGGGCATACCAGCTGGCAGTCGTCGCAGCCATAGACGCGATTGCCGATGAGCGGACGCAGGTCCTCGGGAATCGATCCTTTCAATTCGATCGTCAAATAGGATATGCAGCGGCGCGCATCGAGCCGATAAGGCGCGCGAATCGCGCGGGTCGGACAGACTTCGATGCATTTCACGCAACTGCCGCAGTGTTCGGTTTGCGGCGCGTCGGCCGGCAACGGCAGCGCGCAATAGATCTCGCCGAGGAAGAACCACGATCCGGCCTCGCGCGACAGCAGCAGCGTATGCTTGCCTCGCCAGCCGGTGCCCGCGCCGGCAGCCAGTTCCACCTCCATCACCGGAGCGGAATCGCTGAACACGCGATGACCGAAACTGCCGATCTCGGCTTCGATCTTCGCGCACAGCGATTGCAGCCGCGCGCGCATCAGCTTGTGGTAGTCGCGACCGCGCGCATAGCGCGCGACGTAGGCGCGCGCGCCGTCGTGCAGCACCGGCCAGCCGTCCTCGAGCGTGGCGGCGTAATCCATGCGGCACGAGATCACCCGCAGCGTGCCGGGAACCAGTTCCGCAGGTCGCGTCCGCGCACTGCCGTGGCGCGCCATATAATGCATCTCGCCGTGCCAACCCAGAGCCAACCATTCGGCGAGGCGCCGCTCCGCGAGCGGGAGCGCGGTAGCGGCGATACCGACCGCCTGAAAGCCCAGCTCGCGTCCCCAGGCCTTGATTCCTTGAGCAAGTCGCGCGTAGTCCATGGTCGAGCAGTTTAGCCGCCACCTCGAAGACGAGGCGGCAAGCCTCGCGCTGGGCGCGGCGCTCGCTGCGGGTCTGGCGCCAGGCCGGGTACTCTGGCTGCACGGCGACCTGGGCGCCGGAAAGACCACACTTGTACGCGGGTTGCTTCGGGCGCTCGGCTATGCGGGCCGCGTAAAGAGTCCGAGTTACACGCTGGTTGAACTTTATAGGGTTTCGAGTTTAAACTTGTATCACTTTGATTTTTATCGGTTCAATAACTCATCAGAATGGCTAGGCTCAGGATTCCGCGATTACTTCAATTCGCACTCGGTTTGCCTGGTCGAGTGGCCGGAGCGTGCCGAGGGCCTGCTCGCACCGCCGGATCTCGCGATCCGGCTGGAATTCTCCGCCGAAGGCCGCGACGCTCGGCTCACTGCGGGAACCCCCGCCGGAGCGCGCTGGCTCGCCGCATTGTCGCGGGGCTAGGCGCCGCGCTCTCCCTGTCGCTCGCCGGTCCCGCCGCGCAGGCGCAGGAACAGATCATTGCCTCGCGGATCTGGCCGGCGCGCGACTACACGCGCGTCACGCTGGAATCGAAACGCGAACTCAAATATGAGCTATTCACGTTGCAGGACCCGCCCCGCCTGGTGCTCGACGTTCTCGAGGTGGACATGGGCCCGACACTCGCCGAACTGCAGGACAAGGTTGTCGCGGCCGATCCGTATATCGAGCGCCTGCGTGTCGGGCGCAACCGGCCCGAAGTCGTACGCATCGTGCTCGACCTGAAGACCACCGTCCAGGCGCAGGCCTTCGCGCTGCGGCCGGTCGGCGACTACCGTCACCGCCTGGTGCTCGATATTCATCCTTTGGTGCCGATCGATCCGCTCGCCGCACTGCTGGAATCGCGCGACGCGGCCTGGCAGCGCGATCTTCCGGCATCGGACACTCAAGCGGGTAAGTCGCCCGCCCGGGTCGCCCGGCTCGCGACCATCGTCATCGACGCCGGGCACGGCGGCGAGGACCCGGGCGCCAAGGGGCGGCGCGGCAGCGCTGAAAAAGACGTGACCCTCATCATCGCGCGCCAGCTCAAATCCCTCGTCGACGCCGAACCCGGCATGCGCGCGCTCCTCACGCGCGATGGTGACTACTACCTGTCGCTGCAGGATCGCGTCGACAAGGCGCGCAGGGTGAAAGCCGACCTGTTCGTATCGATTCACGCCGATGCCTTCGTGCAGCCCTACGCGCGCGGCTCCTCGGTGTACGCACTGTCGACGCGTCGAGCGAGCTCGGAGGCCGCGCGCTGGCTGGCACGCAAGGAAAATGCCGCCGATCTGATCGGCGGGGTCAATCTCAAATCCAAGGACCGCTACCTCGCGCAAACCCTGCTCGACCTGTCGCAGACTGCCACCATCGATTACAGCCTCAGGCTCGGCCACGCGGTACTCGCGCAACTTGGCGAAATCAACACCTTGCATCAGGCGCGCGTGCAGCAGGCCAGTTTCGCGGTCCTCAAGGCACCCGACGTGCCCTCGATCCTCGTTGAAACGGCGTTCATTTCCAACCCGCGCGAGGAGAAGAAACTGAACGACCGCGCCTACCAGGAACAGCTCGCGCGCGCGATCCTGGTCGGCATCAAGCGCTACATCGAAAAGAATCCGCCGCGCCCGCAGGCGGCGATCGCATCGCTCGACTAATCAGCCCGCCGGCCGCGCGTGCCGGGCAGCAGGACGCCGATCGCCCCGACTTGCGCCGACGAGGCGATATGGCGTTCCGCCGATCTCCCGAATTCGCTCGCTTGCGCTTTCTGCCACCGAGCGAATTCGGGCAACACGGGTGCATTCCACTCGACGCAAGCGGTCGCCTCGGACGGGATTCCCGGCCCCTCCCGGACGCCCCGCCTCATCGACGGCTCAATCCCGCGCCTGCGCCATCCGATGCCGTGCCCAGGCAACGATTCCGGGCGACACCGAAAGTACGACGATCGCGAAGATCACGGCGGTGAGATTGCTCTTCACCGCCGGGATATTGCCGAAGAAATAGCCCGCGAGGCACAGCGACAGCACCCACAGCAGCGCGCCCAGAATGCTGAAGCCAATAAAGCGCGCATAGGGCATCGCGCCGACTCCTGCGACGAAAGGAACGTAAGTGCGCACGATCGGCATGAAGCGCGCGATCACGATCGTCTTTCCGCCGTGCCGCTCGTAGAACGCGTGGGTCCGCGCCAGGTGCGCGGGATTGAACCAGCGCGACTCGCGGTAATGGAACACACGCGGCCCGACGAATCTTCCGATCCAGTAGTTCGCGTTGTCGCCGCACAGTGCGGCGGCGATCAGCAACGCCATCACCATGCCGATATTCATCCCGCCCGCCGCGGCGAGCGCGCCCACCACAAACAGCAGCGAATCGCCCGGC
>JAOUFA010000352.1 GCA_029858545.1 Betaproteobacteria bacterium | reverse complement strand
GCCTGATAGGCTTCGGAACCGACGATTTCCGCGAGCCTCACCGTCTGACGGTGCTGATTGGGAATCTCCAGCCCCATGCACGACTTGCCGGGAATCGTCTCGACCACGCGAATCGACACCACCGACAGCGCGCGCGCCAGATCCTTCACCAGGTTGACGATCTGGCTGCCTTTGACGCCCACCGCGGGCTCGACCTCGTAGCGCGTGATCACCGGTCCGGGATACGCGGCGAGCACCTGCACCGAGACGCCGAAATCGGAGAGCTTCTTCTCGATCAGGCGCGAGGTGAATTCAAGCGTCTCCGCGCTCACCTGTTCGCCCTCGAGCTTCGCCTCGTCGAGGAGTTTCAGCGGCGGCAGCGGCGTATCGGGCAGATCGTCGAACAGCGGCGCCTGCAACTCCTTGTGGGCGCGCTCGGATTTCTTGATCTGGACGATCGACGGTTCAATGCGCAGCGGCGGATCCTGCTCCTCGCGCTTCCGGTCGGCGGCGACGAGCGCCTCGCGCTGCACGCGCGCGCGCTCCCCCAGGCGCTGATCGCGCAACCGTGCGCGCGCGCCCGCCGCAAACAGATAGGCGGACTCGATCAGGAAACCGATGAACTCGGCGATACGCAGCCATGACCATCCGGTGAACAGGCTGAACCCGGCGGCCGCCGCGGCGAGCAGCAGCAACGTCGTACCGGTGAATCCGAGCAGACCGATCGCTGCACTGCCCAGCAGCGCGCCGATTACGCCTCCCGGTTTGCCCGGCAACTCGAGCGGAAGGCTGTGCAGGCGCACCGCCTCCAGCATGGCGCTCACGACGATCAGTACCGAGAACCCGGCGAGCGCAAGGCCGAGCGGCCGCCGGTCGAGATTCGAACCATCCAGGCGCCGGTAGCTCCGCACCACCACGTACCCCAGCAGCGCAACCCACCAGTACGCGGAGACGCCGAATGCCAAAAGAAGGGTGTGCGCGATTTCGGCACCGACGCGTCCGCCGGCGTTTTGCGTCACTGCGGCGGTCGCACTCAACCACCAGTTGGGGTCACCGCGATGATAAGTGCCGAGGACAAGCAGCAAATAGGCCGCCGCCGCGACCAGGGCGAGCCATTTCGCCTCGCGCAGCAGGCTGGTGATCTTTGCGGGGAGAGGAGTTCGGGAGCTTTTCTGTGCTGCCATTGCGGCTCCGCCGGAATGGCGCATTCTACTTCACCCTTGCCAGAGGGCGCAGCGCCGTCGCAGGGCGCTCCGTGCCGGGGGAAATGGGCCACCTGCGATGGGCGATTTCCCGTGACAGGCCCTTCAGTCGGCCAGCAGGATCGAGTCGCGCAGCACGATATTCGATCCGCGCATCTCGATGTAGCCACCGACCTGCAAGTCCTTCATCACGCGGCTTACCATCTCGCGCGAGGCACCGATCATCTTCGCGATATCCTGTTTGGGAAGGCGCTTGGTGACGATCTTCTGTCCGTCGACGAGCTCCGACATGTCGAGCAGCAGCCGCGCAACGCGGCCATAGACGTCGAGCAGCGCGAGACTGCCGATCTTGCGGTCGGCATCGCGCAGGCGGTGCACCAGACCGCGCATCAGCGCCATCGTCATGTCGAAGTTTTCCGCCATGCACTTCTTGAAGTCACGCTTGCTGATGGCGAGCAATTCACACGGCTCGATCGCCACCACGCTCGCCGAGCGCGGTGCGTCGTCGATCAGGCCCATCTCGCCGAAAAATTCGCCCGGACCGAGAATGCTGAGGATCACTTCCTTGCCCTCGGCGTCGCTCATCATCACTTTCAGACGCCCGGAGATCACGATGTACAACGAATCGGTCGGATCGCCCGCCGCCATGACCATTGAGCTGCGCGGGACGCTACGCCGTGTCACCACCGGGGAAATGAGTCGCAATTGCTCTTCGCCGAAACTCACGAACAAGGGAACCGTCTTCAGCAGCGCGGTCGAAACGGCAGTAGCGGGCCCAGCCATAAGTATTTCCTCCATACCTCTAAGTGATTGATTTATGTTAGCAGAGTTTGACAGCCCTCGTTGTAATAGGTGAATTTTTCCACATCGGCCGCGACACGGGTTGGGGGCGATGGGCAACTCGGTACGCGCCCGGTTCGAGGCGGTCCTAGGTGCCGCCCGGCTGGGGTGCCGCCGCGCCGGGCGCGCGCCTCGGACCGCGCGGCCGCGTACCGGACGAGCGCCGGAACTTTACAAATCAGACGATTACGCATGCCATGGGCCGGAGAGATCGCGCCACGCGAAGGGCTGGCGCGCGGCTGGCTGACTATATAATTCCGGCGAGCATCGCCTGCACCGCTGATTCCCGTCCCCGGCACGCCTTCGCTCCGATTCCCGTCAGGCCACCCCATGACCGTCCGACACTCCCGACTCCTGATCCTCGGCTCAGGCCCCGCCGGCTACACCGCGGCGGTCTATGCGGCGCGCGCCAACCTCAAGCCGGTATTGATTACCGGCATTGCCCAGGGCGGCCAGTTGATGACCACCACCGAGGTCGACAACTGGCCGGCCGACGTGCATGGCGTGCAGGGCCCCGAGCTGATGGAACGCTTTCAGAAGCACGCCGAGCGCTTCGAGACCGAGGTCGTGTTCGACCACATCCACGCGGTTCGGCTTGCCGAGCGGCCGTTTCGTCTGGAAGGCGATTCGAGCATCTACACCTGCGATGCGCTCATCATCGCCACCGGTGCCTCGGCGAAGTATCTCGGACTCGCCTCCGAGCAGAAGTTCATGGGGCGCGGCGTTTCGGCCTGCGCCACCTGCGACGGCTTCTTCTACAAGAAGCAGGATGTCGCGGTGATCGGTGGCGGCAACACTGCCGTCGAGGAGGCGCTGTATCTCGCCAACATCGCGCAGCGCGTCACGCTCGTGCACCGCCGGGACAGGTTCCGCGCGGAGAAGATCATGATCGACAAACTCATGAAGCGCGTCGCCGAGGGAAAGATCGTGCTCGAGCTCGATTCGGTGGTGGACGAGGTGCTCGGCGACGCGAGCGGCGTCACCGGACTGCGCGTCAAGCACGCGAAGACCGGCGCGACCAGGGAAATCGCCATCAAGGGATACTTCGCCGCGATCGGCCATGCGCCCAACACCGCGATCTTCGCGGATCAACTGGAAATGCAGAACGGCTATCTCGTCACCAAAGCCGGGCGCGAGGGCAATGCGACCGCAACGAGCGTGCCGGGCGTGTTCGCGGCGGGCGACGTCCAGGACCACGTGTATCGTCAGGCGGTCACCAGCGCGGCGAGCAGCTGCATGGCGGCGCTTGATGCCGAGAAATACCTCGACGCGCTGAACGCCTGAGCACCGGCAGGAGCACGCAATGCGAAAGGGCGATGCGGACCCGGACTTCCTCGACGCGGTCGCCGACGTTCGTCCGCTCGAGCGCCCGCGCCGCATGGCGCTCAGGCCCGCGCCGCCGCCCCCCATCCCGCTCCAGAGGCAACGCGACGAACGCGCCGCGCTCGATGAATCCCTTTCGGGCCCGCTGTCGATCGACGATGCACTCGACTCGGGCGAGGAGATCGCATTTGTTCGCGAAGGGATGTCGCGCGCCGAGCTGCGCCGCCTTCGCCGGGGGCACTGGTCGGTGCAGGACAGCATCGATCTGCACGGCATGAATCGCGCCGAAGCGCTCGAGCAGGTCGCCGCCTTTTTGCGTGCCAGCGCGGCGCGCGGGCTGCGCTGTGTGCGCATCGTTCACGGCAAGGGACTCGGTTCGCACAACCGTGAACCGATATTGAAGAATCTGATGAGGAAGATGCTGCCGCGGCGCGAAGATGTGCTCGCCTGCTGTCAGGCGCCGGTCGCGCACGGCGGCGGTGGCGCGGCACTGGTCCTGCTGAAGCCGCAGCGGCCGGGGAGGGTCTGACCCCCGCCGCTCAATCCCGCGGGAAGACCACCGCGACCGCTCGTATCGGCGCCATGCGGCGTAACGCCGCCGTCACACCGCCGATTCGTTCGTCTCGCCGGTGCGGATGCGCACCACGTGCTCGACCGCAGTAACGAAGATCTTGCCGTCGCCGATCTTGCCGGTGCGGGCCGACTTGACGATCGCATCGATCGCCGCCTCGACCTGATTGTCCGCGACCACCGCCTCGATCTTCACCTTGGGAAGGAAATCGACCACGTACTCCGCGCCGCGGTAAAGTTCGGTATGTCCCTTTTGCCGGC
>JAOUFA010000351.1 GCA_029858545.1 Betaproteobacteria bacterium | reverse complement strand
CGCGCAAATCCGTTCGCACTACCGCGGTAGTCATGCTTACCAGCAAGAGTTCGCCGTTTGACAAGATACGTGGCACGATGGCCGGCTGCGACGCCTATCTCACCAAACCGGTGGACGAGGAGAAACTCCTCGAAGTGATCGCGAAGTTCCTGCAGACGTCCGCATAGCACAGCGACAAACCAAAGGTACAGAGGAACAACTCATGGCGAAAGTACTGATCGTGGACGACGCAGCACCGGACCGCATGCTATTGGAGCGACTTGTCACCGAAGCGGGGCATCTGCCGATCTGTGCCGTTTCGGCAGAGGAGGCGCTTGCGAAAGCCAAGACGGAATTGCCGGCGATGATCTTCATGGATGTCAACATGCCGGTCACGGACGGATTCTCGGCCGCTCGACAACTCGCGAGCGATCCCCGCACCAAGGACATTCCGGTCGTATTCGTCACCTCCAAGAATCAGAAGGCGGATCGCGTATTTGCGCAAATACTCGGCGCGCGCAGTTTCATCTCCAAGCCCTACGCTCCGGAGCAGATCAAGGAACACCTGACCACGCTCTAACACCTCATAGTCCCGGCGCCCACAAAGTGGCTGATCAGGAAATTTTCTCCCTGGACCCGCTCGAGGACGAGCCCAAGGCTTCCGCCCCCGGGCAGACCGCCCTCGATCAGTCGGCCAGCGGCGAGACCGGCCTCACCGACCTCTTCTCGCTCGATCCCGCCGACGAACCGGCGCGCATCGACGGCCCGCCCGCGCTGCCGCCGGCCGATACCGCGCTTGCCGATCAGGCGCTCTTCTCCCTCGACCCGCTCGATGGCGAACCCAAGGCTCCCGCCCCCGGGCAGACCGCCCCCGATCAGTCGGGCAGCGGCGAGACCGGCCTCACCGACCTCTTCTCGCTCGATCCCGCCGACGAACCGGCGCGCATCGACGGCCCGCCCGCGCTGCCGCCGGCCGATACCGCGCTCGCCGATCAGGTGCTCTTCTCCCTCGACCCGGTTGAGGACGAGCCCAAGGCTTCCGTCCCCGGGCAGACCGCCCTCGATCAGTCGGGCAGCGGCGAGACCGGCCTCACCGACCTCTTCTCGCTCGATCCCGCCGACGAACCGGCGCGCATCGACGGCCCACCCGCGCTGCCGCTGGCCGATGCCGCGCTTGCCGAACAAGCGGCCTTTTCGCTCGACGCGATCGAGGAATTCGTCATCCCCCCGCCCGATACGGGAGTCCCCGCCGAAGTCGTCCAGGATTCCGTAACCCGCCCGGACGCGGACTCCTTCTCGCTCGAGCCGCTCGACGAGCCCACTGCGACGAGTATCGCGCCGCAGACGGACAATCCCGCCGAGCCGCAGACTCTCGTTCGACAAGGCATCCGCATCAGCTCGCTTAGGCTGCTTTTCGATTTCGCCTCGACCAGCCAGCTCTCAGAACTAGTGCCGATCACCCCGCTGCCGGCAATGCCGCATGGGCTGCGCGGACTTGTCAGCCTGCACGGCAAGGTACTGCCCGTCTTCGACCTGGCCTCGATTCTCGGCATATCGCGCACACAGACCCTCAAGGAGATGCTGCTGGTGGTGGGGCACGGCGATACCGCCGCGGCAATCATGATCGACGGTCTACCCGATCGCTTCCGGCTTTCGAACGACGACCAAGCAGAGTATTCTGCGCCGCCGGCGTGGCTCGCTGACTGCGTACTCTCGGCCTACGCAGCAGGCGGCGAAACCTGGCTCGATATCGACCATCACGGCCTGCTTGACAGGCTGGAAGCATCCCTGAGCAGCCCGCGTACCTAGCGCGCCACCGACAAGACCCGATGAAACTTCAAACCAGACTCGTTGCAGTCGCCGTCGCCGTCAGTCTTCTGCCGGCGATCCTCGCCTCGGCGATTCTCGTACACGGAATCACCGGCGCGGGGGGTGCATCGACCAGCCAAGCGCTCGGCGAGCAGTTGGCTTCGCTTCGGGACGCCAAGAAACTCGAGGTCGAGTCTTTTCTTCAATCGCGTCTTGCCGCAGTCCAGGCGCTTGCGCATAACCCTTCCCTCGTGGAATCCTTCGGCGCCTTCAAACGCGGTGTCGCCGCGTTGCCGGTTGAACTCGATCTGCTCTCGGAAGAAGGCAAGCCCCGGCTGGACGGTTATCGCGCTGCGCTCTCGCGCTTCTACGGCAAGGCTTTTGCCGACGACTATGCCCAACACCATCGTACGGCCACCGCCAAACCGCCCGAGTTTCTCGCTCAGTCGGATGTCGCGGAAATCGCCTTGCAGGCGATCTTTATCGCCGACAACCCGAACTCCATCGGGCAGAAGGCGAAGCTGCTCAATCCGGGGCCCCTTTCGGGTTATACCAGCGCGCATGGCAGCCACCACGCTTGGCTGGAGTCCGCCCAGCGCGCGTTTGGCTTCGCGGATCTGCTGCTCATCGACGCCGATACCGGTCGCGTCGTCTATTCCGTGCAGAAGAATCCCGATTTCGGCCATCTCGTCGGCAAGGAGCCGCTTGCCGGCACGGTGCTCGCACAGGCCTATGCGGCCGCGCTCAAGGCCCCGGACACGGCTGGACCGGTACTGACCGACTTTATTCCCTACCCCGCTGCGGGCGGCGTCCCGGCCGCCTATGTCGCTACCGCAGTCGTCCAGGGCGGGCGACGTGTCGCGATCCTCGCCGCGCAAATCTCCTCCGAATCGCTAAACGGTCCCGGTCGCCCGGACAAGCGCTGGCGCGAGGCGGCCTTGGGCCGCAGCGGTGAAGTGTATCTGGTCGCCAAGGACCGCAGCATGCGATCCGACAGTCGTCTGCTGATTGAAAACCGGGCGGCGTTTCAGCAGGCGCTCGGAAACTCCCTCTCCAAAGAAGTTCGCGACGCCATGAACCGCAGCGGCTCCTCGTTCGGACTTCTCAAGATTGACTCGGCCGCCGCGCAAGCTGCCCTGAAAGGGGAATCCGGCATACAGCCCTCCCGCGGCTACCTCGGCAACCCCGTGCTCACGGCCTACGCGCCACTTCGCTTTGCAGGTCTGGACTGGGCGGTGCTCGCGGAACGAGATCTCGCCGACGGCGAAAGCGGCGCGCAGAACCTGCTGGCGCCGGAATTTCTTCTCCGCGCGCTGATCGCGGCGCTGATCGCGCTTGCCGGCTGCGTGATCTTCGTCGTGCTTCTGCGCAAATCAATGCTTCCGTTGAACGATTTGCAGGCCGCCGCAACCCGCGCCGCGGCAGGCGACATGGCGATCCGCGCCGAAGCCGGCGCCTCGGGGGATTTCGGCGAACTCTCCGGCGCGATCAACAAACTCCTGGAAGATCGTGTCGCGACCCTGCGCCGTGTCGAGACCGAGAACGATCATCTCAACAATTCGGTCGTCGGTTTGCTGCAGGCGGTATTCAAGATGTCACAGAAGGATCTTACCGCCAAGGCGCCCGTCACCGATGATCTCGTCGGCACCGTCGCCTCGTCGATCAACCAGTTCGCCGAGGAAACCGGCCGTGTGCTCAAACAGGTGAGCATCGTCGCGAGCAAGGTCCGCCAGGCATCGACCACGGTGCACGCGCATGCCGACAAGGTTTCGAAGTCCGCCGCCGAGGAACGTATCGCCGTCGATCAGATGACCCAGAATCTGGGTAATGCGGTCGCCACGCTTAATCGCGTGGCCGGCCTGGCGAGCGATAGCAACACCGGCGCCGAGCAGGCGAGCCAGTCCACCGTGCGCGCGCTGGAAACCGTGAACGGCACCTTGGAGAGCATGGAACTCATCCGGACCACCATTTCCGAGACGGAGAAACGAATCAAACGTCTGGGTGAGCGGTCGCAGGAAATCTCCGGCATCGTGAACCTCATCAACAATATCGCCGAGCGCACCCAGGTGCTTGCGCTCAACGCCTCGATGCAGGCGGCCTCGGCGGGCGACGCAGGGCGCGGGTTCGCGGTGGTCGCCGAGGAAGTGCAACGGCTCGCGGAAAGTGCCCGCCAGGCGACCGCGCAGATCTCCACGCTGGTCGGCAACATTCAGGCGGAGACGCGCGAAGCGATCAATACCGTGAACCGCACCATCTCGCAAGTGGTCGCCGGTTCCGAACAGGCACAGAAGGCGGGCGAGCAGATGCGCGCGACTCAGGAGATCACCTTCAACCTGGTGCAATCGGTGAAGCGCATCCACCTCAGCGCGAACACGCAGATCGAAATCGC
>JAOUFA010000026.1 GCA_029858545.1 Betaproteobacteria bacterium | reverse complement strand
CATTACCTCGCGAACATCGCGCCGGTGCTGGGCGCCACCGGCCTCGTTGCGTTCGCCGCGCAGTTCCAGACCGAACTGTTCTGGGTCGGACTGCTGTTCAACGCCGCCGGCATCGTCTATGTCGGCACCAGATTGTTGCAGGCCACAAAGGAGCATCAGGCATGTCTTCTCGCATGAGGTTGCGCAGTTTCGCGTTGCTCGCGGCGCTCGTATTCGCTGCCGCTGCGATCGCGGAGAATCTTCCTTCTCGCTCGAGCAGCGCATCGGGCGTGACGCTGAGCGTCACGCCGCGCAGTCTCGCAGGGCCGGTGTGGGAATTCGATGTCACCCTCAACACCCATTCGCAGGATTTGACGGACGACCTGCTGAAGACGGCCGTGCTCGCGGCCGACGGCGGCGCGGCGTCGGCCCCGGTGGGATGGGAGGGGGATGCCGCCGGCGGGCATCACCGCAAGGGGGTGTTGCGCTTTGCCGCGCTTGCGTCCTCGTCGGCTGCGATCGAATTGCGCATCCAGCGGCCGGGCGAGCCGGCGCCGCGCGTATTTCGCTGGGCGTTGCGCTGAGGGCAGGGGCCTCATCGGTGCGGCACCGTGCCGTAGAAAATGGCCATGCCCGAAGGCCATCCATCCTGCGGATTCTGGAAATCGAAAACGGGCCTGGCGCTGATCGTGTTCGGCGCCATCGCGGCGATCTTTCTGATCACCGAGCATCAGGCGCACCTGTGGGGTTGGCTTCCCTACATGCTCCTGCTCGCCTGCCCGCTGATGCACTTCTTCATGCATCGCGGGCATGGCGGTCACCGGCACGCGCACGGCGGGTCGCGTGAGGCGGCGCAGACCGATCCCGCGACGCACCGACCCCCGCCGTCTCACGGCAGGGAAGGAGACCGCTCGTGAATCCGGATTTGCCCGACTACGGACTGTGGCCGCTGGTGTTCATCATCTTTGCATTCAGTTTCACCAACCCCAAAACCGCGAGGGATTGCGCCGGTTGGCTGTCCTCGCGTTACCCCGGCATCGACCGGTTCGCGCACCATTCGGGGCACCTGTTCGAGATGGTGTTCGGCTGGAAGGACAGTCCGCATTTCGGGCCGTTTTACCTGTTGAGCACCGTCTTCATCTTCGGCGGTTTCGGCCTGCTGGCCTCGGCCTGGAGGGCGCTCTATCCGGCGCAGCGCGAAGAGCGGGAGGCGCGCGCTGAATTCGGTGGAACGTATTTGCGCTACGTGGAGAACACGCGGGCCTTCTTGCCACGCTTCGGTGCGGCGCCGGGCCGGGTCTGAGTCGCCATGGCGCCGGAGCCGTCAATGCAGAACGTGTCGACCTTGACGAGATCCGGGCAGGCGGCGTCCAGGCGCTGCGCTTGCTGCGCGCGGACGCTCGCAGGCGGCCTGTGGATCGAGGCGCAGGGCGAGTGTCTCTGCGAGCGCTGCCATCTGCAGCGCCACGCGGCGCAGCCGGAAATGCGGCCTGTCGGGGAGGCCGCGGCGATCCTCGCCGAAGCTCTGGTGGAGGCGCTCGATCTTCGCGAACACGAGACCGGACTGCATTCGAGGCGTGTGGCCTGCCACACGCTGGTGCTCGCCCGGCGCGTGATCGACGACCCCATGGAGCGGCACCAGGTGTACTGGGGTTCCCTGCTGCACGACATCGGCAAGATCGGCATCGTCGATGCGATCCTCCTCAAGCACGGGGCGCTCGACCAGGACGAGTGGGCGCAGATGCGCGTGCACCCGGCGTCGGGCCACCGGATCCTTGCGCAGATTCCCGGCCTGGAGGGCGCGGCCGAGATCGTGCTGAGTCATGAAGAGCGCTTCGACGGCAGCGGCTATCCGCGCGGACTCGCGGGCGAGGCCATCCCGCTCGGAGCGCGGCTGTTCGCGGTGATCGACGCGCTGGATGCGATGACTTCCGACCGGCCCTACCGGCGCGCCATGACGTTCGATGCGGCGGCGGCGGAGATCGAACGCATGCGCGGCACGCAGTTCGAACCGGGTGCCGTCGAGGCGTTTTTTGCCGAGGCCACGACGCTGCGCGAGATGGTGACGCTGAAGTGCGGCGGCGCGCCGCCATTTGCCAGCGCCAGGAGCCAGGCGATGCAGGATTGACAGGAGGCAGCATGGCGACCGGATCCCGTGTGCGGCATGACCGTCGAACCCGAGCACAGCGCCCACACGGCAGTCCATGACGGCAAGACCTGGCATTTCTGTTCGGAGCACTGCAAGAGCCGTTTCGTGGGCGATCCCGCCCGATACGTCAAGCCGGGGATCGGGGCCGAGCCGCCGTCGAGCGCGAGCCACAAAACGCTGGATTCGCGCCGGTAGTGATATTAGATTTGGCCCGGTCCCAGCGCCGAATAGACCGTGATCGCTCCCCGGCCTGAAGTCTTGACTTGCGGCGATAGAAGGGGCTGCCGCCGCCCTGTCATCCGGTCGCTCGATTGCTTCGAACGGTCAAGCGGCTTGGAGGTGAACGGCACGAAGGCACGAAATCCGGCGGCGACCAGCCCCATCACCTCGAGCACGCGCGCGAGCGCGGCGCCCGCTGGCCTGCCGCGGCCCGGCCTTGACTCTCCCATGATGGGAAGGGGCATTGTGTGAGCGGATTCAAGCGAAGGAAACACCATGTCCAGGGGCGTGTCCGGTCCATCGGCAAGACGCCGCGGCTCGAGAGCCGTGAACGCCCTGACCCTCGCGCTGGCGGTGTGCGCGCCGCTCGTCCCGGCTGCCGCCGCGTCGCCGGACGCCGCGCGTGGGCTCGCAATCGCGCGCGAGATGAAAGCACGCGACCGCGGTTTCGGCAATTTCACCGCGACCATGACGATGCGGCTCATCGACGCCGGTGGCGGCGAGAGGTTGCGCCAGCTTCGCACGCGGACGCTCGAAGGCGCGGAAGGTGGCGATAAGCTGCTCGCCGTGTTCGACGCGCCGGCAGACGTGAGGGGCACGGCGTTTCTCAGCCATACGCGCCGCGACCGCGCCGACGACCAGTGGCTGTACCTGCCGGCGCTCAAGCGCGTCAAGCGGATCGTGCCCGCCAACAGGACTTCGCCCTTCATGGGCTCGGAGTTCAGCTACGAGGACCTTGCCTCCGCCGAGCCCGAGAAGTTCCGCCATGCCTATCTGGACGACGAGGCCGTCGAAGGCACACCCAGCTTCGTCGTGGAGCGCGCCCCGCTCGACGACGAGTCGGCCTACAGCCGCGAACGCCTGTGGATCGATCAGGCGCGCTACGTGCCGCTCAAGATCGAGTACTACGACCGGCGCGGTGCGAAACTGAAGACATTGGTCGCACGCGAGTACCGGCAGTATCTCGGCCGCTACTGGCGGGCGACCGAAGTTCGGATGGACAACCATCAGAGCGGCAAGAGCACGCTGCTGCGCTGGAGCGAGTTTCGCTTCAGGCAGCCTCTGAACGAGCAGGACTTCCTGCCCGCGAGCATGGCGCGGGCGCGATGAGCGGGAGGCCGCGTGCGCGCGCTCGTGCCGGTTGCGGTCCTCTTGGCCATCGCGCTCCCCGCGGCGGCGCGGGAGGAGTGGCGCGGCCGGCTTGCGGCGGAGTTTTGGGGCTTTGCCCACTCAGGACTCGATCCGGTCCAGCACCGCGGCGATGCCTCGCTCGCGGTCCAGCCCGAGTACCTGGCCCGCTCGCGCGACGGGCATCAGTCGCTGACGTTCGCCGGCTTCTACCGCTGGGACCAGCGCGACCGGCAGCGCACGCACGGCGACCTGCGCGAGCTCCTGTGGCTGTATGCGGGACAGGGCTACGAACTGCGCGCGGGGATCGGCAAGGTGTTCTGGGGCGTAACCGAAACTCAGCATCTCGTCGACGTCGTCAACCAGATCGACCTCGTCGAGAACCCGGACCGCAAGGAAAGGCTCGGCCAGCCGATGCTCGGCGCGACGCTGCTCACGGGCTCGGGCAACCTGGAGTTCTACCTGCTGCCGTACTTCCGCGAGCGCACGTTCCCCGGCGCGGAAGGGCGGCTGCGCAGCGTGCCGCGCGTCGACACCGGGCAAGCGGCGCGCTACGAAAGCCCGCGCGGCGCGCGCCACCTCGATGCCGCGGCGCGCTGGACGCGCACGCTCGGCGCGTGGGACCTCGGCCTGTCGTACTTCCGCGGCACCGACCGCGAGCCGCGGCTGGCGCCCGGGCTCGACGCGGGCGGACAGCCGGTCCTGGTTCCCGACTACAGACAGCTGCGCCAGCTCGGCGTCGAGACGCAGGCGACCCTGGAGCGCTGGCAGTGGAAGCTCGAGGCGGTGCGCCGCGCCGAGCGCGGTGCGAGCTCGCATGCGGCCACCGCGGGGTTCGAGATTACGCTGCCCGGCCTGCTCGGCGGCCCGTCCGATTTGGGGTTGCTCGCGGAGTACCTCTACGACAGCCGCGGCCGCGCCGCCTTCACGCCCTACCAGGACGACGCAATGCTGGGTCTGCGCTGGACCGCGAACGATGGCCCGGGCACGCAACTGCTCGCGACGATCGTCATCGACCGGCGCAGCTCCGAGCGCGCCTTCAGTCTCGAAGCAAGCCGGCGCCTCGGCGCGAATCTAGCCGCGAGCCTGGAGGCGCGCGCGTTCAGCGCGCGTGCGCCCGACGAGTTCCTCTACAGCCTGCGCCGCGACGACACCGCGCAGTTGAAGCTCACCTATTACTTCTGAGGCCCTCGACTCCATGTGGCGACTCGCCTACCGGCAATTGATGGCGGAGCCCCTGCGCGCCGCGCTCACCGCCTGCGCGATCGCCGCGGCGATCGCGGTGATACTCGTACTGCGCGGCTTCGAGCAGGGGCTCTACGCGCAGCTCGAGGCGGCCGTCACAGCGCGCGGCGCGCCGCTCATCGTCGCGCAAGCCGGCGTGTCGAACTTCATCGCGACGCGCTCTTCGCTCCCGCAGCTCGCCCGCGAGCGGGTCGAGGCCATCGCCGGGGTGGCGCAGGCGCAGCCCATCACCGGTCTTTCGGTGATCTACGGACCCGAGGGCAACCGGGTACCGATTTATCTGCTCGTGCACGACCGCCGGGGCGGACCCGGGCGCATCGTGCAAGGCGGGCCGATCCGCGGTGCGCGCGACACGGTCATCGACGAAGGCCTTGCGCGGCGTTACGGGCTGCGCCCGGGAGATCCGCTCGTGATATCCGACTTCCGCTTCCGCGTCGCCGGTATCACGCGCGGCGAATCGGCGATGTTCATGCCGTTCGTATTCATCGGCTATGACGGCATGATCGACCTGTTCCTCGAATCCGAGATCGCGCCGGATTTGAGCACCTTTCCGCTCCTCAGCTATCTCCTCGTGGACCTCGCGCCCGGCGCGCAAGCCGAAGCGGTGGCGGAGTTGATCGAGCACGCCGTACCGGAGGCGGACGTGTTCACCGCCGACACGCTCGCCGCAAACGACGTGGCGCTCGGCAAGGAACTGTTCGGCCCGATCATGCAGGCACTGATCGGTCTTGCCTACCTCGTCGGCGTGCTGGTGATCGGCCTGATCGTGTACGCCGATGCGATCGGCCGGCGGCGCACGTTCGGCGTCATGAATGCGCTCGGCTTCCGCCTGCGGCACATGCTGGCGACGCTCTCGGCGCAGACGCTGATGCTGCTCGCGCTCGCCTGGCCGCTCGGCATCGGCATCGCGCTCGCGATCGCGGCGGGTATCGAGTCCTTGGCGCCGGTGTACCGCGTGTACGTTCTCGAGCCGGCGGGGCTTGCGTGGGCGCTCGCGGGTGTGCTGGCGATGGCGCTCCTCGGCGCGGTGTTCCCGCTACGCGTCGTGGCGCGCGCGGACCCCACGACCGCTTTCCAGGCGGGGTAGTGCCATGCTGCGCTGGATCCTGAAGACGCTGTGGCTGCAGAAGCCGTCGCTCCTTGCGAGCGCGGCGGGCGTCGCCGGCGCCTTCGTCCTCGTCGTCATCCTGCACGCAGTATTCGTGGGCGAATCCCGCCAGGTGGTCGCCTACGTGCGTCACACTGCAGCCGACGTCTGGGTCATGCAGCGAGGCGTCGGCAACATGCACATGGCGAATTCCTTCGTCTGGGACTCGAAGGTGAAGCGCATCGCGGAGCTGCCCGGAGTACGCGCCGCGACGCCGATTCTCTACTCGGGGATCGTCGTGCGAACGCCCGGTCGCCGCTGGCTCGCGTTCGCAGTCGGACTGCAGCGCGGCGCGACGCGCGGCGGCCCCTGGGCGATGGCGGCCGGCAGGACCACGCCGGGGCCGGGAGAGATCGTCGTACCGAGGGTGTTCGCGGACATGGCGGGTGTCGCGCTGGGCGGGCGCGTCAGCGTAACCGGCAGGATTCTCGAGGTCGTCGGTCTCTCCGAAGGGAGCTTCTCGATGGGCAACTCGGTTGTCTTCATGGCCGCGAGCGACCTCGCCGAGCTGATGTCCGCGCAGGGCACCGTGAGCTACATCATCGTCGACGCGCAGCCCGGACAGGATGGCGCCGGGCTCGCCGCGCGAATCGAGCAGGCGGTCGACAAGGTGTCGGCGCTGCCAGCCGAACGCTTCATCCGCAACGACTACCAACTCGCCATGCAGATGGGCACCGAGATCATCGCCTTCATGACCCTCATCGGCGCGGGGCTCGCGGCCGTGATCATCGCTTTCACCGCCTACTCGCAGGTGGCGCGTCGCCGGCGCGAGCTTGCGATCGCCAAGGCGCTCGGCGTGCGCAATCGCGCGATCTACGCCGCGGTGGGACTGCAGACGCTCGTCATCACCGGTCTGGGGCTGGCGCTCGCCCTGCTCGCGGCCTGGGGCCTGTTCCCGCTGCTCAGCGCGCTTGTGCCGCAAATCACGCTCGTCGTGACCGCCGAGGCGATGTGGCGCGCAGCGGCCGTCGCGCTCGTCGTTGCGTCGATCTCGGCGTGGATACCGGCGCGCTACGTCGCGCGCGTCGATCCGCTGACCGCATTCAAGGGGTAGCCATGGATACGCCGCTATTGCAGGTAAACAAGCTGAGCAAGACCTTCGGCAGCGGACATACCGAGGTGCGCGCCGTCGACGACGTATCGCTGGACGTGCGGCGCGGCGAACTGATCCTCATGATGGGACCGTCGGGATCTGGCAAGACCACGCTCGTTTCGATGCTCGGCACGCTGCTCAGACCGAGCGGCGGACGAATCGTGCTGGACGGCACCGTCGTGACGCGCCTCGGCGAGGCCGCGCTCCCCACCCTGCGCGCGCGCAAGATCGGATTCGTCTTCCAGGCGTTCAACCTGATGGAAGCGCTCACGGTCGAGGAGAATGTGCTGTTCCCGGCGCAACTCGCACCAGGCGGTATCGCGCAGGCGAAGCCACGCGCCGACGAGCTGCTTGCCAGACTGGGCCTCGACGGGCGACGGCGCGCGCTGCCGCCGACCCTCTCAGGCGGCGAGAAGCAACGCGTCGCGATCGCCCGCGCATTGATCAACGCCCCGCCGCTCATCCTCGCCGACGAGCCGACCGGAAATCTCGATTCACAGTCCGGCCAGGAGGTCGTGATGATCCTGCACGACGCCGCGCGCGAGGCCGGCTGCGCCGTGGTCATCGTGACCCACGATCCGCGTGTCGAGGAAGTCGCCGACCGCATTCTGTGGCTGGAAGACGGCCGCCTGCGCGACCGGCGCGACGAAGGGCATGCGTGGACGCGCTGCCCGGTATGCGGCATGCGGGTGGACGAGTGGACCGCGCAGCATGTCGCCGAACATGCGGGCGAGCGGGCGGTCTTCTGCTCGCAGCGCTGCCGCGAACGCTTTGTCGAGAACCCGGTGGCCTATGCCGCCTGAACGAACGCAAGGAACACAACCATGACATCGCACGAAACACCACCTGGGTCCGCCTTCGATGTCGAGCCCGCGCGCTCCGCGATGGCCGTGGTCGGCGCGCACACCGGTCATGCGCATGCCGCGCCCCCCGCAGCGCCCATCCCCGCTGGCGCGCAATACACCTGTCCCATGCACCCGGAGGTCCTGAAGGCACGCGGCGTGCGCATCGTCATGCTCACCGGCGACTCCAGGCGCACCGCCGCGGTGGTCGCGAAGCAGCTCGGCATCGACGAGGCGGTGGGCGAGGTGCTGCCGGAGAACAAGGCGCGCGAGGTGAAGCGCCTGCAGGCGGAAGGCCGCAAGGTGGCGATGGCAGGCGACGGCATCAACGATGCTCCCGCGCTCGCGCAGGCCGATGTCGGCATCGCCATGGGTACCGGCACCGACGTCGCGATGGAGAGCGCGGGCGTGACGCTCGTCAAGGGCGACCTGCGCGGCATCGCGCGCGCCGCGGCGCTCTCGCGCGCCACGATGCGCAATATCCGTCAGAACCTCGTTTTCGCCTTCGGCTACAACGCGCTCGGCATTCCCGTCGCGGCCGGGATTCTCTATCCCGTCTTCGGACTGCTGCTCTCGCCCGTCATCGCCGGCGCGGCGATGGCGGCGAGCTCGCTGTCGGTGGTTTCCAACGCGCTCCGACTGCGGCGCATTCCCCTCTAGGACGTCAACATGTTCGCGGCTGCAACGAATCTCCCGGCGCGATTTGGCGAGAGCGCCGCTTGATCCATGGACACGACCGACAGACCGATCGATGCACCGGATGCGCAGCGGCGCCAGCTGCTTGCCACCGCGGCCGGCGTGACGGGCGGTCTCGCCCTCGCCGCCGCGGCGTATCCGTTGGTGGTCAGTCTCGCGCCGAGCGAAAGAGCGAAGGCTGCCGGCAGCCCGGTCGAGATGGAGATCTCGACGCTCGCCGAAGGCGCGCTGCACACGATCGAATGGCGCGGCAAACCCGTCTGGGTCCTGCGCCGATCGGCGGCAATGCTCGCGCGCCTGCAGTCCGAGCGCGCGCTGCTCGTCGACCCGGATTCCGGCATTGCACAACAGCCCGCCTACGCGAAGAACGCGACGCGCGCGCGGCGCGAAGACCTCTTTGTTGCGATCGGGCTGTGCACGCACCTGGGCTGCATCCCGGGCTTCTACCCGAGACCGGACTCGCTGCAGCGGGGCTGGCCGGGAGGTTTTTACTGCCCCTGCCATGGATCGAAGTTCGACCTCGCGGGCCGCGTCTACCGGGGCTCCCCGGCGCCGTCCAACCTCGTCGTACCGCCCTATCGCATCGAGGGGGTGAACCGCCTCGTCGTGGGAAGCGATTCCGCCGGAGCGGCCTGACGGTGGCGCGCTTGACCTTCCCACCGTGGCAAGCTGGAGCATATCGGTCAAGCGGGGATTTCTGACCAACGACGGAGGCTCATAATGGGCACGCACATGGGGTACATGGGATGGGGACCCGACTGGGGAACTGGCTGGGGCATGCTCGGGTTTCTCCATATGGGCCTATGGTGGATTCTGCTCATCCTGGGGATCGTCGTCCTCGTCAGGTGGCTGTTGGGCGAGCGGACCGCGGGCAGCGGGCAGGCGCTCGCAGTCCTCAAGCTGCGTTACGCGCGCGGCGAGCTCGACCAGGACGAGTACGAGCGCCGGAAACGCGACATCGCCGCCTGACCGCGGAACGGTCGCGGCGCTTGACCTTCCCACCACGGAAACGCGCAGACTGAAACGGTAATGTCCAGGAGGTGAACCATGATCGAACTGAAAGTCAACGACATGACCTGCGGCCACTGCGTCAAGACGATCACCAAGGCCGTCACGGCCCTGGATCCGGCGGCGAAGGTCGAGGCCGATATCGAAGCGAAGCGCGTCCGCATCGAATCCACGCATTCGGCCTCCGAGCTCACGCAAGCGCTCGGCGCGGCCGGTTATCCCGCGAGCGCCGTCTGATGGGTGCGGCACGGCCGGTCGTCGTCGGCGCACTTGCTGCGGCAGCGCTGCTCGCGGCGTATTTCCTCATTCTCTCTCTCGCCTCAGGCAGCGGCTTCGCACTCACTCAGTTGCGCGAGTTCTGGTTCTACGTCGTACCGCTCGCGGCGGGGTTCGGCGTCCAGATCGGTCTGTTCGTTCACCTGAGGCGGCTGGTCGGCGCGACACGCGGCTCGGGAACCGTCGTGACCGCTTCGGGCACCACGTCGACCGCGGCGATGATCTCCTGCTGCGCGCACTACCTCGCCAACGTCGCGCCGGTAATCGGGGCGACCGGGCTGGTGACCTTCGCCGCGCAGTACCAGGTCGAATTCTTCTGGGTCGGCCTCGCGTTCAACCTCGCGGGGATCGCCTTCATCGGCAACAAGGTTCTCAACGCCACGAAGGACCACGCGCAATGCGCCGCCGCCTGATGACCGCTCTCCTCCTCGCCGTGCTCGCGTCGTTCGCGTGGGCCGCCGCGCCCGCGCCGCAGTCTTCGACGATCGACGGTGTGACGCTGACCGCCACGCTACGGATCGCAGGCCCGCTCTGGGGGTTCGACCTCGCCGACAACACCCACACACAGGATCTGGCGGACGATCCGGCAAAGACCGCGCGAGTGTTCGCCGACGGCGTGTCGGGCGACGCGGCCCTCGGTTGGCAGGGCGATCCGCCGGGCGGCCATCACCGCAAGGGCGTGCTGCGGTTCAAACCCGTATCGCCCGCACCGCGCGCGATCGAATTGCGCATCGAGCGTCCGGGAGAAGCCACGCCCCGGTCTTTCCTCTGGACGCTGCGCTGATCGAAAGGAGTCCGCCATGGACGCCGAAACCCTCAAATCTCTCTGGACGCTGCTCCTCTGGGGCGGACTGTTCTTTCTCATGATGCGCTACGGCTGCGGTGCGCACATGATGGGCGGTCACGGCAAACACGGGCGGCACAGGCATGGCGCGCCGCCGGCCGACGGTGGCGCGCAGCGCGATCCCGTCTGCGGAATGGCGATTGACCCGCTTCAGGCCGCGGCGGCGTCGGTACATGCCGGCGCCACCTACTACTTCTGTTCGGCTGCATGCCGCGACCGGTTCGAGCGCGCGCCGCGCGAGTACCTCACGGCACCGGCGTCCTAGGCACCGTTCGCGCGAGAGGGTGACGAGTACCGCTGCGCGGGAGGAGATCCTGCGCACGGCGGACCGCCAGTTCGAACCGCTCGGCATCGAAGCATTCGTCGCGGAGGCGGCGACACTGCCCTCGATGGTGGTCATGAAGTGCGGTGACGCAGTTGCCGAGTTTCCCGTCGCACCGCGATCCGGCGTGTGCGGGGCGACGCCTGACAGCGTTGTTGCGGAACTTCGCGCCGTCGGGCGGGCCGCATTGTGCATGCGGGGCCTCACCGCGATCGGGTTCTCGCCGGCCGCGATCGAACTGCGTATCCAGCGGCCGGGTAGATTGGTGTCGCGTCAGGTCAGTTATGGTGTTAGAGTCGGGACGCGTCGATCGTGGATCCCATGATCGAGGCGTTCTGCGCCTCCCTCCGTTTCCCCCACCCCTGCGTCTGCTATCCGAGCGTATCGGTGGCCTTACGTCCAATGCCCGCCGCTCCGGGTCATTCGGAGCCGTCCACGCGGCGTTACCGATTCGCACTGAAGCTCTCACCCGAAGGAGACAGACCATGCCGACTTATGATCCCGACGATGTCGTCGACGAATTGCGCAGACGCTTCGCCGCGCTCGGCCGCCGGCGAATTGCCGCGATGGTCGTGGCGCTGCTGGCGTTGATCTTCCTCTGGTCGACGTGGTTCACGGTGCAGCCCGAGGAAACGGGCATCGTGCAGCGCTTTGGAGCGGTGGACCGCACGGTGGGTCCGGGTCTGCATTTCAAGTTTCCCGACGGTATCGAGCGGGTCCGTCTGGTTCCCACGGCGCGGGTTCTCAAGGAGGAATTCGGCTTCGGTACGACTGGCACCGGCGGCGGCGGGCGCACGCAATACGCGAACGACAGGAAGTCGTTCAAGGATGTGTCGCTGATGCTCACGGGCGATCTGAACGTGATCGATGTGCAGTGGATCGTCCAATACCGGATTGAAGATCCGGCCCGCTACGTCTTCCAGGTGCGCGAGTCGCGGCAGACGATCCGCGACATCGCCGAGGCGGTGATGCGCCGGGTGGTCGGCAACCGCCTCGGCAGTGATGTGCTAACCGTCGGCCGGGTGGCCGTGTCGACCGAGGTCAAGGTGGAGATGCAGAAGATCCTCAGCGAGTACGAGACCGGCGTTCGCCTGGTCACGGTGGAGCTTCAGGACGTGACGCCCCCCGACACCGTCAAGCCCGCCTTCAACGAGGTGAACGAGGCGCGCCAGGATCGCGAGCGCACGATCAATCAGGCACAGGAGCAGGCCAATCAGCAGATCCCCAAGGCGCGTGGCGAGGCCACGCGGACGGTCACCGAGGCCGAGGGTTATGCCGTCGAGCGGGTCAATCGCGCGAACGGCGAGGCGACGCGATTCCGCGCCATCCTCGCGCAGTACCAGCGCGCGCCGGAGGTTACGCGCCGGCGCCTTTACCTGGAGGCCATGGGGAGCATCCTGCCCGACGCGAAGGCGCTGTATATCGTGGATAGCGATCAGAAGGCACTGCTGCCCATGCTCCGCCTGGAGTCGGGACAGTTGCCTGCTGCCTCAGGTCAGGAAAGCGGCCAAGCAGCGAACGCCAAGGGAGGGAAGTGACCATGAAGAACGCGCTGAGTATCGGACTCGGGCTCCTCGGGGTGGCGATCTTGATCGTTTTCCTGGGGACTTTCTATACGCTGCAGGAGGGCGAGCAGGCGGTGATCGTCCAGTTCGGAAGGCCCGTGGGCGATCCGGTCACCAAGGCCGGGCTGCACGTCAAGCTCCCCCTGGTCCAGGAAGTCCGCCGCTTCGAGAAGCGACTGCTCATCTGGGATGGCGACCCCAACCAGATTCCCACCAAAGGACGCGAGTTCATCTGGGTCGACACCACGGCGCGCTGGCGTATTGCCGATGCAAAGAAGTTCCTCGAGAGCGTCGCCACCGAGGCCGGCGCCCGATCGCGCCTGAACGACATCATCGACTCCGTCGTGCGCGACCAGGTTTCGGGCAGCGAACTGGTGGAGCTGGTGCGCAGTGCCTCATGGGTCGTGCCGAAGGGGGAAATTCTGGAGGAGGTCCCGGCCGAGGTGCGCGAGGAGTTGAAGAAGGCGGTAGTCCGCGGACGCGAGGAACTCACCCGGACGATCCTGGCCGAAGCGAGCAAAGTCGTGCCCCAGTACGGGATCGAGTTGGTGGACGTGCGCATCAAGCGCCTCGATTACGTCGAGAGCGTCAGGGAGAAGGTCTACGCGCGGATGATCTCGGAACGCAAGCGCATCGCGGCCCAGTTCCGCTCCGAGGGCGAAGGTCGCAGCGCCGAGATCCTCGGGACGATGGAAAAGGAACTGCGCCAGATCCGTTCCGCCGCGTACCGGCGGGTGCAGGAAATCCGCGGAAAAGCAGACGCCGAGGCGACGCGCGTGTACGGGGCAGCCTACAACGGCGATCCCGAGTTCTACGCGTTCTCGCGCACTCTGGAGGAATACAAGGCGGGGCAGAACAAGAACTCGGTGGTGATCCTCACGACCGACAGCGACTACTACCGCTACCTGAAACGGTCCGGGGTGGCCCGGACGGCACGCTGACAGTATCGCTATCTGGCGTTACGCGTCATTTCGCGCCGCGCCGCGAGGACTTCGCCCGACGTCCAGTGGCTCTTGATCCAGGCGAGCACCGCCCAGATTTCGGCGTCCGAGAGTCTTCCGCCGAAAGCCGGCATGTCGCTCGCGTAGCCGGGCGGTGCATACGGCGGCACGAATCCGTACTTCGTGATCGCGAACAGCACCGCGTCCGGGTGATGCCAGCTGTGGCCCGATTCGTCGTGCGGCGGCGCGGGCAGGCGCCCGTTGGGTAGGCGTTGGCGCCAGTCGGGCTGGCCCTCGCGTCGAACGCCGTGGCAGCTCGCGCAGTGCTGCGCGTACAGCCCGGCACCGGCGGCGACCCGGGAGGCATCGCGCGGATCGGCGCGCGGATCGTCGCCGGCGGCGCCCGAGTTGCCGCATCCCGCAAGCGCGAGCACGACCGACACCGCGCCGCCGGCGGCGAGACCCTGGAGGAATCGCCTGCGCGGGGCGCGGGTCGAAATGGAACCCCGTGGCGGGTGACGCTTCATCGAGTGCGCTCCTCTTGCTGGTCGCGGCGGCCAGGCTGCGCAGTGCCGCGCGGGTTTGTCCTGCCTGACGACCCGGATATTAAGAGCTTGTCATCCAGCGGTGTGCGATTCGTGTGCATTGCGCCGGAAAAGTTCCGCTACCGTTCGCCCTGGCAGTGAAACTCCCGATCGCCGAGTCGATCGTCGAGGCCCGTGGCGTTCGGATCACGGTAAGCTGCGTCGGCCACCGCGCGCTTCGAAATCTGCCTGCCGGGCGGCGTCACGAACATTACAGAGAGGAAGTCGACATGAAGACAGGCTGGATCATCATCGCCGCGGCAACCGTCCTGCTTTCGGCGGCGGCCGCCGCGCAGTCGATGCAGGTGCCGCAACCCACGCCCGGCCTGAAGCCGAACCCGGTCGCGGGAAAAAAGATCTATGGCGCGCACTGTGCACAGTGTCACGGCGCCGATCTGCGCGGCAGCACCCAGGGGCCGCCGTTCTTGCATCCGGTCTACGTACCCTCGCACCACGGCGACGTCGCGTTCCAGCTCGCGGTGCGCAATGGTTCGCGCCGTCACCACTGGAATTTCGGCGACATGGCCCCGGTTGCGGGGATCTCGGCGGACGAGGTGGCGCATATCACCGCCTATGTACGCGCCGAGCAGCGCAAGGCGGGGGTTATCCGCTGAGCCCGCGATCGCGCCAACCCTTCAGTGCGTCGAGGTGCAGCGCATGTGCTTCGCGCCCTGGCAGTTGTCGCGTATGTAGGGCGTCCAGAGCGTCTTCAGGTACGCGATGACGTCGAGCGCGTCCGCGCGCGTCAGCACGCCGCGCCACGGCGGCATGCGCGAGTCGGGCAGCGGCTTGTCCAGAATCATCTCGAGCAATTGCGAATCTTCGTGATGCCAGGCGTGACCGCTGCTGTCGAGCGCCGATGCCGAACGCTCGCGATACTGCCAGTTGAATTCCCCGCGCCCGTCGAATCCGTGGCAACTGACGCAGTACTGCTGGTACAGCGCCTTGCCGTGCGCGGGTTGCGCCGACGCGGTCAGCGAGCCCGAAGAGGTATCGATCATGCCGACAAACAGCGCGGCCACCGCGGCGATGACGGCGAGGCCGGTCGCGAACCTGCGGACATTGCGCCATCGGGTTCGTCCTCGCGGAGACGCGCCTGCCGCGGCCGGGGCGTGGTCCGAAATAGATCCTTCACCCGTCTCGCCGGGGAGCGTCTGACGCGAACCCGGTCTACCGCGATGTTTGTGCTGTTTCATGCATCGTATGACAGCATTCCTAACCGGGCGCGCGCTTGATCTTTGTCAAGCCGGCATACGGAAGCGCCGTGGGGGGCTTGCGCGATCGCTTGCGATGCCGCGCTTGACCTTCCCATGCGAGGAAGGTGTAACGGGATCGTCGGCGGAGAATTGCGGTATCGGTGCGGGGGCGAAGTCGAACGACGCGCAGGATCGCGGCGATCAGATTCGTGCGGCGGCCCGGTGCGCGGCACGACCGAACACGGCGGTGCGGCTTTCGAGCGCGCGGTAGGCGATCAGAAAGGCCGCCGCGTTCCACGATTGTCCGCTCATTCCGCGCCGCGCCGCGCTGCGCCCGTGCAGCCACTCGTTGAAGTCCCAGTCGCCGAGCGCGTTGGCGCGTGCCAGGCGCACGAGATCGCGCCGCGCCGTCTCGCGCTCGCCCGCCTGCGCGAGCGCGGCGACCCAGAAGGCGCCGACGAAGGGCCAGATGCCGCCGTTGTGGTATTGCCAGGCGTAATTCTGCCTGTGGCGCGCCATGTACGGACGCCACAGGCGGCTGCGCGCGGGGATCGGATCGCACACCGCGCGCACCGGATAGGGATCGTTGACGCCGGCGCGTTCGAGCTCGCGCAGCACGCGCCGGGCAGCGGCGCGGTCGGCGAGCCCGCACAGTACCGCGAGCAGGTTACCGAACACATCGCCTTCGTCGCCGAAAGCGGTGAAGTTGACGAACGACAGGTACAGCCCGCGGTTGCGCGCGTTCTGACGCGCATAGTCGGCGAGCAGCTGCGCGCGGCGGTAGGGCGCGAGCGGTCCGTCGAAGGGGTGAAAGAGCAGGTTCGCGTGCGCGCGTGTTTGCGCGGCACCAGGCAAGCGGTAGAGCCGTTTGACGAGATGCCACAGCGCGTTGCTGTAGAGCACGAACCCCGAGCGCGGCATGATGTCCGCCCAGTCGCTCGCCTCGTTTTGCTGCAGGAGGAAGAAGCGCTGGTGCTCCTGGCAACGCAGCCAGAGGATCGCGCGCTCGATCGGCGCGGAGAATCGGCGCCGCAATCGTCGCTGCGGCTGCAACCGGTCGAGCACGGCGAGCGCGATCAGCCACCACAGCGTCGCGTCGATGCAGCCGAGGTACCAGAAGTCGGCCTCGGCGCGTGCCGAATCGACGAATTTGGGGATCTGACCGTTCGGTGCCTGGTGGCGCGCGAGCGTCACCAGGCCCGTCGCGGCCTCGCGCTCGAGCCTCGCGTCGCCCGAGAGCGCCATGCCGATCGCGCATACCGCGGCATCACGCGCGAATACGGCATCGTAGCCGCGCGACACGGCGCGCGCGGTGGGGCGCGCCGCGAGGATGCCTTCGGGCGCGAGGTTGTCCGTGAGCAGCCGGATTGCGCGCTCCCGGCATTCGTCGAGCAGCCGCGCGTCGGCGGCCCGTTGTGCGGCGAGAGGGCTCATGGCGATGAGCCTCCGGCCGCGGCGCGCTTCGCCCGGTACATGCGGTCATCGGCGTGCCTGAGCAGAGCCTCGATCCGCTCGCCGTCGACGGGATAGAGACTCGCGCCGGTGCTCACCGTCACCGGCAGCGGGCGACCGCGGACGATCGCCGGCTCGCGCATCGCATCACGGATCTTGTCGGCGACGACCTCGAGTTCCTCGCGCGAGTCGATGTCGGGGAGCATCAGGACGAATTCGTCGCCCGCCAGGCGCGCGACGACATCCGATTCGCGCAGCAGCGCGCGCAGGCGCGTCGCGATGTGGCGCAATACGGCGTCGCCGGCGTCGTGCCCGAACCGGTCATTGACCGACTTGAATCGATCGGCATCGATGAACAGCACCCCGACCCCCGTCCTCAACCGCCGGGCCCGGGCAATGGCCTGCGTCGCGCGCTCGAAGAACAATTGCCGATTGGGCAGACCCGTCAGGCCGTCGTACAGGGCGAGCTTGCGCATCTGGCCGCGCTGCATGGTGATCAGCGCGAGCATCGCGGTCAGCGCGAGCAGCAGCGTGAGCATGAGATAGATTTCTCCCATGCCATAGATCACGCTCCAGCCGCGCGCCGGCTCGGCCAGGAGCTGCCAGGTTCCGGAGGGGGCCGAGAGCGGAATCATGATCGGCTGCTCGGGCGGGGGCGCCGTCGTCGCGAGGACCGTCGGCGGCACCGTGTCGGTGGTGAGCGCGTAGCGCGTGTCGCGTCCGAGCAATCCGGGCAGCGCGAGCCCGGCGAGAAA
>JAOUFA010000350.1 GCA_029858545.1 Betaproteobacteria bacterium | reverse complement strand
CCGCGGGTGAGCGCAGGGTAAGCGTGCACGCGGAGGGCCAGAGCGCGGCGACGCGGGTCAAGCCGCTCGCACGGGGAGAGGATTTCAGCATGCTTGAATTGCGCCTGCTGACCGGGCGCACGCATCAGATCCGCGTGCACCTCGCGCACGCGGGTTATCCGATTGTCGGTGACGACAAATACGGCGATTTCGATCTCAACCGGGAATGGGTCAGGCGCGGCGTCAAGCGGCTGCTGTTGCACGCGCGGCGGCTCGCGTTCCGCCACCCTGCAACGCTGGAGCCGGTGCGCTTCGAGGCGCCGCTGCCGGAGGATCTGGCGCGCTTCGTTGCAAGCCACTTTGACGGAAAGGCCATTGGCTGACATGCGCTACCGGCTCGTCGTCTTTGACTGGGATGGCACGCTGATCGACTCGGCGGCAGGAATCGTCGCATGCATCCAGGAGGCGAGCAGGGCGATGGGACTGCGCGTTCCCGAGGCCGAGCGGGCGCGGCATGTAATCGGGTTGGGTCTGCACGATTCGCTGCGCATCGCGGTGCCCGATTTGCCGCCTGAGAGTTATGGCGAGTTTGCCTCGTTATACCGGAAGAATTTTCTGGCGCGCGAGGAGGCGATGCATCTATTCGCGGGGGCGAGGGAATTGCTTGGCGCGCTGCGCGACCGCGGCCATCGGCTCGCCGTCGCCACCGGCAAGAGCCGCCATGGGCTTGACCGTGCAGTGGCCGCGAACCACCTGGGCGGACAGTTCATTGCTTCGCGCTGCGCCGACGAGACGCATCCGAAACCGCATCCTGCGATGCTTCTGGAACTGATGGAGGAATTGGCGGTTCCGGCGCAGGAAATGCTGATGATTGGCGACACCTCGCACGATCTGGAAATGGCAAGGAGCGCCGGAGTGGACGCCGTCGCGGTGAGCTATGGCGCGCATCCGGAGGGCATGTTGCGTGCGCTTCGGCCGCGCGCTTGCGTGGAAAGTGTCGCGGAACTCTCGTCGTGGCTGAAACTCCACGCCTGATTGCCGCGTCGACGGATCTCGAGGATTCGGGGCGCGGCCTGCGTTTCCAGATCGACTATCGCGGGCAGTCCGCGCCGGCTTTCGCGGTGCGCTACCGGGGCGTGGTGTTCGGCTATCTCAATCGCTGCCGTCATGTACCGATCGAGCTGGACTGGAACGAGGCGCAATTCTTCGGGCTGGGAGGTCATGATTTGGTATGCTCGACGCACGGTGCCGTCTACTCGGCATCGAGCGGAAGTTGCCTGGGTGGGCCGTGCAATGGTCTACCGTTGGTGCGTTTGTTGCTGGAAGAGCGTGACAACGCGATCTATTACATGGGGTTTGCAGATGAGCGATAACGACGGTCAGTGGGAAAGAGGTGTGATCGAGAAACTCGCCTCCGATGCGCTCAAGGAGCAGCGGCGGGCGCGTCTTTGGGGCATATTCTTCAAGCTTCTTACCTTCGCCTATCTCACCGTGGTGCTGATCCTCGCGGTGGATTGGAAAGGCGGCGGCGAGACGAGCGGCAAACACACCGCACTCGTCGACTTGACCGGAGTCATCGCGCCGGGCGCCGATGCGAGCGCCGATAAGGTGATGGCCGGCCTGCAGGCGGCATTCGAGAGCAAGAATACGCAAGGCGTGGTGTTGCGCATCAACAGCCCCGGCGGCAGTCCGGTGCAGTCGCAGACGATTTATGACGAGATGCGGCGCTTGCGCAAGAAATATCCGGATACGCCGCTGTACGTTGTCGTCGAGGACATCTGCGCCTCGGGGGGATACTACGTCGCCGCCGCGGCCGATCGTATCTACGTGAGTCGTGCCAGCATCGTCGGCTCGATCGGCGTTAGGATGGACGGGTTCGGTTTTACAAGACTGATGGACAAGCTCGGCGTCGAGCGCCGGCTCCTGACTTCGGGAGACAACAAAGCGATGCTCGATCCATTCTCCCCCGTCAATGAGCGCCACAAGCGGGCCGCTCAGGGACTGATGGACGAAATTCATCAGCAATTCATCGCGGACGTGCGTGAAGGGCGTGGCAAGCGCCTCAAGGAGTCGGCGGAAACCTTCTCCGGGTTGATCTGGTCGGGACAGAAGAGCGTTGAGCTCGGTCTCGCCGACAGCCTGGGAAGCCTCGAGCATGTCGCCCGCGATGTGATCAAGGCGGCCGAAATCGTGGACTACACGCAGAAGGAAAATATCGCCGAAAAACTGGCGAAGCGCTTTGGCGCCGGCGCGGCAAGCGCAATCGCCGACTGGGCGTTGCGAAGCGAGAACTCAGGTCTGCGCTGACAGCACGAACACCACCGGCTGCCGGCCGATCGAAGGCCGGGACCGACGCCAGTCGCCGACCGGTTTTACCGCAATGCTCTCGTCGGGCATGGTCAGGTTGCATGCAATGCACAGACGCGTAGCGGGAGCGCAGACCTCGAGCAGTGCGCCGACAAGGGCGTCGCTGCGGTAGGGGGTTTCGATAAAGATCTCGGTCTCCATCTCGCGCCGCGATCGCTGCTCCAGCTCGCGGATACGCCTGTCGCGTGCCTGCGCTTCACGTGGCAAGTAGCCGCAAAACGCGAAGCGCTGGCCGTTGAACCCCGATGCCATCAGCGCAAGCAGGATCGCCGAGGGGCCGATATGCGGTACGACGCGAAAACCTTCCCGATGCGCCGCATCGACCAATGCGGCGCCGGGGTCGGCGATCGCGGGGCAACCGGCTTCCGACAACAATCCGAGACTACGTCCCTGGCGCAACGGTTCGAGCAGGGCGGGTACGGAGGAGGGGGGGGTGTGTTCGTCGAGCACCGCGAGGTGGAGTTCACGCAGCGGACGGGGCATGCCAACCGTCGACAGGAAGGCACGGGCGCTCTTGGAGTTCTCGACCACGAAGTCGGTGAGTTCGCGCAGCGTTTCAATGACCGGCGGCGGCAGTGCCGCACCGACTGCACCGCCCAACGTCACGGGCACCGCATGCAGGGTTGCCCGCATCAACCGAGAACGGGCATGCCCGCTTCGGCGAGCAGTTCGGTGAGGGCGATGAGTGGCAGGCCGATCAGCGAGGTCGGGTCATCGGTTTCCACGCGCTCGATGAGTGCGATCCCCAGTCCCTCCACCTTCGCGCTGCCTGCGCAATCATAGGGCTGCTCGTGGCGAAGGTAGGTTTCGATCTGCGCTTCATGCAGTCTGCGATAATTGACCGTGCTCGGGACTAGTCGGACGCGGGCAAGATTCAAGCGTGCGTCGTAGAGGCAAACTGCCGTATGGAAAACGACTGCGTGCCCACTCGCCATGCGCAATTGTTTGAGGGCATTGTCGTGCGATCCGGGTTTCGCTAGGCGTTCTCCGTCGAGTTCCGCGACCTGATCGGAGCCGATGACGAGCGCCTCGGGATAGGTCGGCGCGACCGCGCGGGCCTTGGCCTCGGCGAGGCGGCGCGCGGTGGCCGCAGCGGATTCCCCGGCGAGCGAAGACTCATCGACTCCGGGTGGGGCACAATCGAAGGCAAAACTCAGACGGCCGAGCAATTGCCTGCGGTAGAGGGAGGTCGATGCAAGTACGAGTTGTCGCCGCTGCGCCATGACATTGTTTTGACACTAAAAAATCAAAAATGATATCATCTAACCCTTTATGCCGTACAAGCCGGTCATCGACGGGTTCGAGTTTGCCAAGTCCGGCTCCACGATCAAAGGCACCTGGTCGGTCAAGGAGTTCCCGCGCTTGCGGGACAGTTTGTTTGACGATTCGGGTGCGATCGAATATGAATTGCGCGGTGTACACGACGCCCGCGAGGGAGCGGGACTTAGGCTGACGATGGGTGGCACTTTGCAGCTTGTTTGCCAGCGATGCCTGGGGAGCCTGGCTTACCCGCTGAGTGTCGATCGGCGGTTCCTGCTGGCAAGGTCGCAGAAGGAGATTGACGCAGAAGTGCTTGCCGATGACGGCCCCGACCGGTTGCTCGCAAGCAGGGAAATGCCGGTGGCGGTCCTGATCGAGGACGAATTGCTGTTGGAATTGCCGCTCGCGCCGCGCCACGAGCGTTGCGCGGTGCAAGCGGTTGAGAGCGAAACAAAGGGCGGTCGAGCAGTTCTATTTTCGGATTTGCAGGGGATGCTCGAAAGCGAGAAGGCGAAACGAAAGCATTGAGCGAGTGCCTGGAATACGGGCGCTGATGAAACAAGCGATACTTGAATT
>JAOUFA010000506.1 GCA_029858545.1 Betaproteobacteria bacterium | reverse complement strand
CGGCGATCCTGGGTCTGATCGCCCTGCGTCTTCCGATCGGGGTGGCGATGGGCGGGGTTGCTTTCTTGGGATGCTGGTATCTGCGCGACCTGAAGGTCGCGCTGAGCGTCTTGCGCGATACGCCCTTTGCTTTCGCCGCGAGCTGGGAGCTGTCGGCGATTCCGATGTTTCTTCTCATGGGAGCGGTCGCCGGCAATTCGGGCATCGGAACCGCGTTGTTTCGCGCCGCGCGTGCCTGGTTCGGCGCCCTGCCGGGCGGCCTTGCGGTGGCGACCAACTGGGCCTGCGCGGGTTTCGGCGCGGCATCGGGTTCGAGCATTGCCGCCGCGGCCACGATGGGCCGGCTCGCGATCCCCGAAATGCTCAAGCAGCGCTATGACAAGGGACTGGCCGCCGGCGTCGTGGCAAGCGGCGCCACGCTCGATGCGCTGATTCCGCCGAGCATCCTGTTCGTCCTGTACGGCATCTTTGCCGAGGTCTCGATTACCCAGCTGTTGCTCGCCGGCATCATGCCGGGATTGCTGACCGCCACCGCCTACATGGTGATGATCATCTGGCGCTGCTGGCGCGATCCGTCGCTCGGGCCCCCGGCAGTGTTCGAAGGCCGCGAGGCGATGTGGCGCGAGCGCTGGGCATCGCTGGGCGAAATCTGGCCGGTCGTCGCGCTGATCGTGGGCGTGATGGGTACGCTGTATACCGGTCTGGTCACCCCGACCGAGGGCGGAGCGGTGGGCGCGCTGATCGCGATCCTCATCGGGGTGGTGCGCCGCAAGCTGTCGTTCACGGCGTTCATCGCCAGCTTCAAGGACGCCATCGGAACGACCTCGCAGCTTTTTTTCGTCGCCGTGGGCGGAGTGCTCTACGCGCAGTTCCTCGCGCTCGCGGGCGTCGCGCCGATGTTCGCCGCGATGATCGGCGACTGGGCGCTCAATCCGCTGCTGCTGGTGATCGGCGTGTCGCTCGTCTACCTGGTACTCGGCATGTTTCTCGATCCGCTCGGCATGATCCTGCTCACGATCCCGGTATTCGTGCCGATGTTCAAGGCGCTTGACCTCAATCTCGTATGGTTCGGCGTACTGGTGGTCAAGTACATCGGTATCGGTCTTCTCACCCCGCCGATCGGATTCAACGTCTACGTCGTCGCCAACGCGGCGGGTACGTCGATTCCACTGAAGACCATTTTCAAGGGCTGCTACTGGTTTCTCGCCTGCGAGGTGGTGGTGATGGCCCTGCTCATCGCGTTTCCGAAGATTTCGCTCTGGCTGCCGGGAACGATGCACTGAGCAGTGGTGGAGCGCTCGTTGCGTGAGCGGCGCGAATCCGTGTCGAAGCTGTCCTGCTGTCGGTACGTGGCGACGCGAAGCGCGACGCGGCGCAAAAACTGTTGCGTCGACATGGATTAAGTCACGGAATCCGGTTTTTGAATGACCGGTAAGTGCGGGTGGGGCTGTAACCTCGACGCAAGCCCCGGCATCAGCCTCGGGCTACCTCTACCTAGGAGAAAGCAGAATGAAATCCATTTCCGGAATGAAGCGGTCGCTGCCTAGTTTGACCGCCGGTGTTCTTCTGGCCGCGCTACTTCCAGTTTCGAGTGCATTTGCAGTGTCCGCGTTTCCGTCCAGCGGTAGTTGCGCGATGCTGGTGACGCAGCCCGTGCCGGTCGGGGCGACCGTGCCGTTTCAGGCCGGTTACAACATCATCGCGGTGCTTACCTTCACCAGCGCTACCGGCGGCACCATCGACTACGCGGGCACCCATGTGAACTACACGAGCAACGGCTACACCGTCGTACCGTCAACCGCGCAAAGCTCGGGCACGGGGATTCCATTTGCCGTTGCGGCGTTGGCCGCCACTGCGCCCTCGGCAGCGAGGTCGATCACCTTTACCCCGACAGGAAGCGCGACCCCGATCGTCGCCAACGCCATTGCAGTGAACGGCGGCAGCACGGTCCTGATCCAGGGCGCTTCCGACGCGTTCAGCGGCGTCTGCCAGTTCTAAGGTGCTCGCGATGAAACCAAACAAGCTTCTGGGGGCGGCGGCGATGGCCTTGACAGGCGCCCTGCTGCTGGTCTTGTCCGGCTGCGGTGGAGGAGGTGCGTCGAACACCGTCGATACGACAGCCAGGACCGCGGCCGTGGCGGCCACGACGGTTATCACGACTCAGTAATTCTTCGCTGTTGGATCTATCGCCCCATTCCTTCGCAGGGATGGGGTTTTTCTTCGCAAAGTTGCGCCGTGATTGGGCCGCAGCGACCCGGCTTTGCGAGTTTCCGGGCGCGCATGCCGCCGCCCGTACGGGCTTTTCGCCGGGCTCGTCGATCATGCCGAATTGAACCCGATCGATGCCTCAATACGGCGTTCCGCCGCCGGGCAAGGAAAGGTAGCATGTGACTACAGCCTGCCGGTGGCCGGGGAGTCGGCCTGAATCCGGCTGGACCGCATAGGCGACCCCAACGACCTACCATGACGCAAGAGCAGCCCACCACCCCGGGCCAACGCGCCACCATCCTCGTCGTCGACGACGATGCCGCCAACCGCAGGCTGATGGAGTCGGCGCTGTCGGGGGAGTATGCGCTCGCTTTTGCGGTAGACGGACTTGGTGCGGTCGTAAGTGCCTGCGCGGAGACCTGCGACCTGGTCCTCATGGATGTCGAC
>JAOUFA010000349.1 GCA_029858545.1 Betaproteobacteria bacterium | reverse complement strand
CCGCAAAGTAAGGAGAACCGACCATGCGCGAAAAGATCAAGCTCGAATCGTCCGCCGGGACTGGCCACTTCTACACCACGACCAAGAATAAGCGCACCACGCCGGACAAGCTCGAGATCAAGAAATTCGATCCGAAGGCGCGCAAGCACGTGATGTACAAGGAAACGAAGCTCAAGTAATTAGGGCGGCATTGCCGCCCTAATTCGGTGCGTTCGAGCCGGCGCTTTCGCGCCGCCCAGCGCCCGGAAGAGAAAAGGGCCCGCGAATTCGCGGGCCCTTTTCTATTTCACCGGCTGGCCTATCACGCGTAGGAACGCAGGCGGTACGAGAAGTCGATGAGCGGCTGGATGCCGCTCGTCTCGGCGCGATGGCACCAGTCCTGCAATTGGCGCAACAACTGCTCTTTGGTGGCGCTCGATCGATCCCACAGCGCGGAAAGCTCATGGCGCATCGCCACCACGGTGGCGAGCGCCTTCGATTTGGCCAACGCTTCGGCGAGGCGAGCATGCTGCACCTCGCTGATCTGCTGCCCGCGCAACAGCACGCGCCTGATTGACTTCAAAGCCCGGGCGTCTCCGGGCGACCACTGCTTGAGATGCCGCAATTCCGCCGCGTAGGTGCGCTTGAGCGACTTGGTGTAGCGCGCGAACACGTCGTAGCGATTGACGATCACCGCCTGCAACGTCGCGAGATCGGCCGCCCCTTTCGCATCGTTGAAGCGCGGCTTGGGTGCCACGCGCTTGACCGTTGCGAGTCCGAGCGTCTCGAGGATGCGGATATACAGCCAGCCGAGATCGAACTCGTACCACTTCCGGGAGAGCTTTGCCGACGTGGCGAAGGTGTGGTGATTATTGTGCAGTTCCTCGCCGCCGATCAGGATGCCCCAGGGAATGATGTTCGTGCTTGCATCGGCGCAATCATGGTTGCGATAGCCCCAGTAATGACCGATGCCGTTGATCACACCGGCGGCCCAAAATGGAATCCAGACGATCTGCACCAGGACGATCATCATGCCAGGCACGATCCCGAACAGCAGCACGTCGGCGATCCCCATCAACACGAGACCCAGCGCCTCCCAGCGCGTGTAGAGATTGCGCTCGATCCAGTCGTCCGGCGTGCCGTGACCGTAGCGCTCCATCGTCTCGGGGTGATGCGCTTCCTTCACATAGAGAAACACGCCGCCCCAGAGGACGCGGTTGATGCCGTACACCTGCGGGCTGTGCGGATCCTCCGCCGTGTCCACCTTCGCATGATGCTTGCGGTGTATCGCCGCCCATTCCTTGGTCACCATGCCAGTGGTCAACCACAGCCAGAATCGGAAGAAATGCGAGGCCACGGGATGCAACTCGAGCGCGCGATGCGCCTGATGACGGTGCAGGAAGATCGTCACCGCGGCGATGGTGACGTGCGTGAGGCCCAGCGTTACCAGAACATAGCCCCACCACGGAAGATCAAAGAACCCTGAAAACAACATGAGACACCTGTCATATCGACAATAGGAATGATGCGGACCATTCTACTACGCGACCACCGTGTCATTCACCGCTAGGCGGTGCGCCGCTCAAAAACCGCGGCAAAAAAACCGTCGGTTCGGTGCAAATGAGGAAATAGCGCCAGCTGCGGCCCCGTATCCAGGGCGATGCGCTGCGCGGCGAGCAGATCGGCAGACGAAAGCGGCAAGAAGTCCGGATGCGTCCGCGCGAAACCCTCGCTGACGTCCTCGTTTTCCTGGCGCAGGATGCTGCAGGTGGCGTACACCAGGCGCCCTCCGGGCTTCACGAGACGTGCCGCCGCGTCGAGGATACGCGCCTGCTTGGCGGCGAGTTCGTTCACCGCCTCGCTCGTATGCCGCCATTTCAGGTCCGGATTGCGGCGCAGGGTGCCGAAACCGCTGCACGGCGCATCGACCAGCACCCGGTCGATCTTTCCCGCGAGGCGCTTTGCGCGCACGTCGTTTTCTCCCGAAAGCGCGAGCGGATGAATGTTCGACAGCCCGGCGCGCGCAGCGCGCGGCGAAAGCGCGGCGAGTCGCTTGGCCGATACGTCCATCGCGTACAGGCGACCGCTGCCTCTCATCAGCATCGCGAGGGCAAGCGTCTTGCCGCCCGCCCCGGCGCAGAAATCGGCGACCATCTCGCCACGGCGCGGAGCGAGCAGCCAGGCAAGCAGCTGGCTGCCTTCATCCTGGACCTCGACCAAGCCTGCTTCGAAAAGCGGGTCACGATTGATCGCCGGCTTTCCCTCGAGGCGTATGCCGGCCGGCGAATAGGGCGTCGCCGCGCCTTCGATGCCGTTCGCGGCGAGCTTTTGCAGCGCCTCATCGCGATCGATACGCATGAGATTGACGCGCAAATCGAGCGGCGCGGGATTCAGCATACCCTGCGCGATGCGCAGCGACTCCTCGTCGCCGCGCTCGGCGACCAGCCGCTCCCAGAGCCAGTCGGGCAGATCGACGCGCACCGCGGGCGAGAAGCTCTCGATGCGCGCCGCCTTGGCCTGCGACAGAACCAGACGTTCATCGACATCGAGTACGTCTTCCAGCGCGCGCCCGGAAAAACCATGCAGACGCGCGAGCGCCGCGATGACCAGCGTACCCGGCGCTTCCCTCCCGGCCGCCGCCGCGAGCGAACGCTTGCGCCGCAGCACACCGAACGCCGTTTCGGCAACGAAGGCGCGTTCGTGCTGGCCGAGCTGGCGATGTTCGCGGAAATAGCCCGATAGAACCTGGTCGGCCGGCGCGGCGAACTGCAGCATCGCATCGAGCACCGAGCTGGCATGGCCGATCAGTGCGCGCGTCGGCTTCACGGTGCCGGTGCCAGACTCAACCGGGCGGCGATCTGCTCAAGCCGCTCGCCGTCCTGTTCGGTGACCACCACTTTCAGCGGCAGCAGATAGCGATCGACCGCCAGCCAGATCTCGGTCGTGCGGTCGTCGGGCCGGTCGCGGCGCTTGGCGATCTTCAATGTGGCGAATTCGCCCGCCGGGGTCGTCAATGGCGCGCGCCCTGCCAGGTCGTACACGTTCGTGGAAACGCCGCGCCCGTCGGTCGAGTACAGGGTAAACGGATTCGTCGCAGGAAAGGCAAAGGCAAAACCGAACAGCACGCTCAACCGATCCTGGACCGGTTCGGCGAGCGGCGTCTGGTGCGACTCGCCCTTATGGCGCATGGTAAGAACTTTCGCGCGCCAGTCGAACAGTGCCTCGCCCCATGCGGAGCCGCGACGCTCGTCGAGAAACGCCTCAGGAACGAGACCCGAGGCCGCGACGCTACCGCGGCTCGTGCGCTTCGCCTCGCCGAGCAGGGAAAAGATGCCGCGCCCCTGCCACGCCTCGGTCAGCACATAGGACTTGCCGTCGTGCTCCAGCCGGGTCACCACGTCGGCAACATGCGAACCGTTGCGCAACATCTGGTAGGCGATCTCGACACGCGCCGGAGGCGCCGCCTGCAAGTTCGCTGCGGCGAGCGCGGCCAGTGCGACAACCAAACGCGGGCTATGCTTCATCGGCGAACACCCACTGCGCCTCCGTGGCGTGGTCCGCGACGCGCACCACGCCACGTTCGACCGCCAGCCTTCCTTCGAGAAACCAACGTACCGCGCGCGGATACACCACATGCTCCTGCCGGATGACGCGCGCCGCGAGGGTCTCCACCGTATCGCCCGCGCGCACGGGAACCGCCGCCTGGATGACGATGGGTCCGTGATCGAGTTCTGCGGTGACGAAATGCACCGTGCAGCCGTGCAGCTTGACGCCCGCCTCGAGCGCGCGCCGATGCGTATCAAGCCCGGTAAACGCCGGCAGCAGCGACGGATGAATATTGACCAGGCGTCCCGCATAGCGCGCCACGAACGCCGGCGACAGGATCCGCATGAAGCCTGCGAGCACCACCAGGCGCGGTCCGAAGCGATCGATTTCCGCGGCAAGCGCCGCATCGAAGTCCTCGCGCCGGGCATAGTCGCGATGCTCCAGCACGCTCGTCGGCACCGCTTGCGCCGCGGCAAGGGCGAGCCCTTTGGCAGCGCCCCGGTTGCTGATCACCGCGGACACAGGCAAACCGGCGTCGAGCAATGCCTGCATGTTGCTGCCGCGGCCGGAGATGAGAACAACGATCGACATGGGGCGCCAAGTCTAACAGGCGCGGGTGACGCTTTCGGACTCGCGGCGCGCAAAGTTGCGCAGCCTGAAGTTGCGCGACCCTAGGCAAG
>JAOUFA010000348.1 GCA_029858545.1 Betaproteobacteria bacterium | reverse complement strand
AGCGACTACTGCTTCCCGATCGCCTACGAAAGGCCGGTCGAGATCGTCACCGCGAATCCCGCGCTCTCGGCCGAGACCAAGAGCGCGATCGTCGAGGGCAATGCGCGCAGGCTGCTGGCGATCTGAGTCGCGCGGCATCACAGGCCCAGTATGGGGAGACCGAGGTAGCCCCGCTTCCCGCCGCGGCCCGATCCCGTTCTCCTAGCTCCTGAACGACCCTACAGCATCGGAAACGCCGGCACCTTCTGATCGGGCGTCGAACTCGCGATATCGGGGGTCGCATATTCGATGAAGCTCGCCGGCAGCGCTCCGCCCCAGTACACCCCGGTGCCGCGCTCTTCCTCGTTCCACACCACCGTCTGCCAGTCGGGAGCCATGATCAGAAAGCTGCTCGAATACACTTCGATCCGGTTGCCGCCCGGTTCGCGCGAATAAAGATAGAACGCCTGCGAGTTGTTGTGGCGCGAGGGTCCTGCCTCGATGAACACGCCGTTCTCGGCGAAAATGTCGGCGGCGCGCAGAACGTCATCGCGGTTGTCGACCCAGAGTGAAAAATGATGCAGCCGGCCGTTGCCGCCCTTGATGTCGACGACGTAGGCGACCTCGTGGTGCACCGCCGACGAACTGAGCCAGGAGCCGATCTCCTTCGTGCCGCCCTCGAATACCACCTGCTCGCTCAGCCGGAATCCGAGCGTCTCCTGCGCGAACTCCCGGTTCGCCGCCACGTCCTTGGCGAGCAGCGCGAGGTGATCGGTGCGCCGCACGTTCACGCCGCGCCCGGTGAATTTCATCGGCAGATTCTTCAGCGTCGAGCGCAGATGGTCGGGCGCGCGGTAACGCGTCTCCTCGTGGTAAATCTCCATCAGATGACCGTCCGGATCGTGGAAACGGAACGACGGACCGCGCCCGAAGTCGCCGTCGATCCAGCCCACCCCCAGGCCGCGCGCCTTGATCGCCTCGACGCGACGCTCGAGAGCCGGCAGGCTCACCGCGCGCCAGGAAACGCAGCCCACGCCGGGGCGCTCAGCGGCGGTGATCTTCAGCGTACTCGTCGCGTAGTCGCCGTAGCCGCGCAGGTAGGCCGAGCGATCCGAACTGTGCACGACTTCCATGCCCAGCAAGTCGCGGAAGTACCAGAGCGTGCGCTCCGGCACCGGCGAAAACAGTTCGACCGCGCCCAGATGCGCGATATCCCGGATCGGTTCCTTGCCTACTTCCGCCATGATGGTTCCCCGCTGGTAAAAAGGGCCGCAATGCGATGAACGCTATCGGGGCGGCAGGGATGCGCCTTTGATGCAGATCAAGCATCGCCCGCGACGCCAATCGGACCCGACCGAAGATCGGCGGTCGGCACCGCGCAAAAAAAAGAGGCGTGCTCGGCACGCCTCTTTTTGCAACTCCCGGCCCAACGAGCTCAGCCCTCGACGAACGCTTCCTCGCGCTTCTTGCGCATTGCCGGCAGCGCGATCAGCACCAGCAGCAGGATCGCCGCGAACATGAAACCCGCGCTGATCGGCTTGGTGAAGAACACCGTCGCATCGCCGCGCGCGAGCAGCATCGCGCGTCGCAGGTTCTCCTCCATAAGCGGTCCCAGGATGAAGCCCAGAATCATCGGCGCCGGTTCGCATTCGAGCTTGATGCAGACATAACCGAGAATGCCGAAGATCGCCATGATCAACACGTCGAACGCATTGTTCGACAGACTGAATACGCCTACCGCCATGAACACCAGGATCGCCGGATAGAGCAGCCGGTAGGGCACCGTGAGCAGCTTGATCCAGATACCGATCATCGGCAGGTTCAACACCACCAGCAACAGATTGCCGACCCACATCGAGGCGATCAACCCCCAGAACAGCTCGGGCTTTTCGGTCATCACCTGCGGTCCGGGCGCGATGCCCTGGATCATCAGCGCGCCGATCATGAGCGCCATCACGCCATTGCCGGGGATACCCAGCGTGAGCATCGGAATGAACGAAGTCTGCGCACCGGCGTTGTTCGCCGCCTCGGGCGCGGCGACGCCCTCGATCGCCCCTTTGCCGAACTGTTCCGGGTGCTTGGAAATCTTCTTCTCCACGGTATACGCGGCGAACGACGACAGCAGCGCGCCGCCGCCGGGGAGAATTCCCAGAAAGGACCCCAGCGCGGTGCCGCGCAATACCGGCGCCCACGAACGCTTGAGGTCGTCCTTGGTCGGAAAAAGATGCTTCACCTTTCCGGTAAACACTTCGCGCGTACCCTTGTGCTCCAGGTTGGCGACGATTTCCGCGGTGCCGAACATCCCCATCGCGACGACCACGAAGCCGATGCCGTCGGACAGTTCGGGAACATCGAAGGTGAAGCGCAGCACCCCCGAATTCACGTCGGTTCCAGCCAGCCCCATCAGCAACCCGAGGATCACCATCCCGATCGCCTTGATGAGCGAGCCGTGCGCGAGCACCACGGCGGCGACCAGGCCAAGCACCATCAGCGAGAAATATTCGGCGGGACCGAACTTGAGCGCCACTTCGGCGAGCGGCGGCGCGGCAAAGGCGATCAACAGCGTCGCGACGCAGCCCGCAAAGAACGAACTGAGCGCGGCGACGGCGAGCGCCGGTCCGGCGCGCCCCTGGCGCGCCATCTGGTACCCGTCCAGACAGGTCACCACCGACGAGGACTCGCCCGGGATATTGACGAGGATCGCCGTGGTCGAGCCGCCGTACTGTGCCCCGTAATAGATGCCGGCGAGCATGATCAGGGCCGCGACCGGGTTGAGGTTGAACGTGATCGGCAAGAGCATCGCAATGGTCGCGAGCGGTCCGACGCCCGGCAGCACGCCGATCAGGGTCCCCAGCAGCACGCCGATCAGGCAATAGAGCAGGTTGATCGGCGAAATCGCGACCGAGAAACCGAGCAGCAGATTGTCAAGAATTTCCATGATCAGTATCTCATTCCATGAAGGCCGGCCAGATCGGAAACGGCAGGGTCAGCCCCTTCACGAAGACCAGCACCGAGAACGTGATCAGCACGACCGACAGGACCGTGACTTCCTTCCACTTGAACTCATGCCCCCCCACGGCGCTGATGAACACCATCAGCGCGGTGCTCAGCATCAGGCCCAGCGGCTGCATCAGATACCCGTAGGCGAGGAGCCCCACGGTGATCAGCAGCAGCGGACGCAGGTGAAAATCGGCGATCTTCGGTCCCTCGATGACGAGCGACTCGAACAACACGAACACGCCCAGCGCGACAAGAATCCCGCCGAGCACGGTCGGGAAGTAGCCGGGTCCCATCCTCACCGCGGTGCCGAACTGATAGTTCATCAGCGCGATGACCATCGCGGTCATTCCGAACGCGATAAACATCAGTCCGGCCCAGAAGTCCTTCGGGCTCTTGATCCTCATCCCCTCCTCCGATCTCTTCATCCGCGGCGGCTGCGTTTCACCTCCCGCGTGGGTCAAATTAGGCGCCGCGCAGTGTAGCATGCTGCCTCGGCGGCGCACGCCCGGAGCATTGCGAATGAATCGTCACCCATACACTGCCGGGGCATTCGCCGCCCGCCGAATCGCCGGTTTCGCGATGGTGGTCGCCGCGCTGCTGCTGTCGGGCTGCGGCAAGCCACCGCGGCTCGCGCCGCTCGCGCCCGATGCGGTCATCGTCGCCTTCGGCGACAGTCTTACCTACGGTACCGGCGCGCAGGAATCGGAAAGTTACCCCGCGCAGCTCGAACTCCTCATCGGTCGGCGCGTCGTGCGTGCCGGCGTGCCGGGCGAAGTCACCGCGCAGGCGCTCGCGCGATTGCCGACCGTGCTCGACGAGCACCGCCCCCGGCTGTTGCTGCTGTGCATCGGCGGCAACGACTTTCTGCGCCGGCTCGACAAGGCACAGGCCGCCGAAAACCTACGCGCGATGCTGCGCCTGGCAAAGACGCGCGGTGTCGAGGTGGCGCTGATCGGCACGCCGGAACCGAGCCTGATGGTGACGCCGCCGTCCTTCTACGCGCAGATCGCGAATGAGTTTCATGTCCCCTACGAAGGCGATGTGCTCACCGCGGTGTTGAAGGATCCCGGTTTGGTCTCCGACCCGATCCACCCGAATGCGCGCGGCTATCGCCTGCTCGCCGAGCGCATCGCGACGCTGCTCAGGAAAAGCGGCGCCCTCTGAACATCAGCCCGCTCGCGCGCAGGCGCTCGCAATCGTCGATCCGGTCCACGTCCCAGACGGTACGCAGCTCCCGCCAGCGCCCGTCGA
>JAOUFA010000347.1 GCA_029858545.1 Betaproteobacteria bacterium | reverse complement strand
GCAGAAATATCAAACTTGCCGTGATCGCCAATCGGGTGCGCAGCTCGATGCCGGTCTACGAACCTTTGGAGCGCTTTCTGGGTTCGCTCAGTCTCCCGTTTCTGACGCGCATCAGCGATTCGGACGTCTTTTTGAGGGCTGTGGAAGCCGGAATGGGTGTGTTTGAAATGGACGCCAGCATCGCGGCCGCAGAGCGTCGGGAGTTCATGCCTGTCGTCGAGTGGCTCGGCAGTCATTTGAGTTCCAATTTGCACTCCGAGAGCAGGCCGGGAAACGTGCTTAAACTGGTGTCAGTACACTCCTAGAGCCCCCCCTTTGGCGGTACGCGGTATGGGCGGGGGGGCCGGGGAGAGGGTAGAATAACCCCCCTGGACGCTTCGATTTCCCGCGCTTCAACCTCCCGCGCATAACACTCCCGTTTGGTTCACAAAGCCTCTAGCAAACGCTGGCTTCGCCGCCACGTTACCGATCATTACGTGAAGCAGGCCCAGGACAAGGGTTTCCGCTCGCGCGCGGCCTTCAAGCTGATCGAGATTGACGAAAAGGCCCGTTTCCTCAAGGCCGGATGCCGCGTGGTGGATCTTGGCGCGGCGCCGGGCGGGTGGTCGCAGGTAGCGGCAAGTAAGGTCTTGCCGGGAGGCGTGGTCGTGGCAATTGATCTTGTTGAAATCGCCCCCATTTCGGGAGTAATGGCGCTGAAAGGCGATTTCAGGGAGTCGGGACTGCACGCGAAATTGATCGAGGCGCTGGGTTCGGGAAAAGCCGATGTGCTGCTCTCTGATCTGTCGCCTAATATCACCGGAATCCAAAACGTGGATCAAGCGCGTGCGGCAGAGTTGGTGCAGAGTGCGATGATGTTCTGCCGCGAGATCCTGAAACCAGAGGGCGTATTTCTCGTCAAAGTGTTCCAGGGGGAGGCCTTCTCCGAGGTGCTGGAGGGATTGAGGGCGAATTTTGTCAGCGTACAGATGCGCAAGCCTGCTGCGTCGAGGGGTGAGTCGCGCGAGGCCTATTTTCTGGCGCGCGGATTGAAGCCTGTTTGACTGGCTATGTGGTGTTTTAACGTTGCAAAATGGGCGTAAGATCACGCATCGCCCGCTTGCGGCGAAAGGAGTAAGTCATTGAATAATATGTTGAAGAACCTTCTGATCTGGCTGGTCATCGGCTTGGTGTTGATGACGGTATTCAACCAGTTCAGCGCCAAGCAGGGTATTCAGACGGCCATGGACTACTCCCAGTTTTATGAGGAGGTAAAGGCCGGTCGCATATCCGATGTGATCATCGAGGGCCGCAATCTCAAGGCGAAGACCACCGAAGGCAAGCTAGTGACGTCCTATTCTCCGGGCGATCTCTGGCTGGTATCGGATCTGCTGAAGTACGGCGTAAAGATCAAGGCGAAGCCCGAGGAAGAGCAGAATTTGCTCACGCAGATTCTGATTTCCTGGGGGCCGATTCTCCTGATCATCGGGGTGTGGATCTTCTTCATGCGTCAGATGCAGGGTGGCGGCCGTGGCGGCGCATTTTCGTTCGGAAAGTCGCGCGCGCGCATGCTCGACGAGGCGACCAATACGGTGACCTTCGCCGATGTAGCAGGTTGTGAGGAGGCGAAGGAGGAAGTCTCGGAACTGGTCGATTTTCTCAAGGATCCCACCAAATTTCAGAAGCTCGGCGGACGGATACCCCGCGGCGTGCTGATGGTTGGCTCCCCCGGAACGGGCAAGACACTGCTCGCGCGCGCCATCGCGGGTGAGGCGAAGGTGCCTTTCTTCTCCATCTCGGGCTCTGATTTCGTCGAGATGTTTGTCGGCGTGGGTGCGGCACGCGTGCGCGACATGTTCGAGCAGGCGAAAAAGCAATCTCCTTGCATCGTTTTCATCGATGAGATCGACGCCGTCGGTCGGCAGCGCGGGGCGGGTTTGGGAGGAGGTAATGACGAGCGCGAACAGACGCTCAACCAGTTGCTTGTCGAGATGGACGGATTCGAGGCGAACGTCGGTGTTATCGTGATCGCCGCGACCAACAGGCCTGATGTACTGGATCCCGCGCTATTGCGTCCCGGACGCTTCGATCGCCAGGTGGTAGTGCCGTTGCCGGATATTCGGGGCCGTGAGCAGATCCTCAAGGTACATATGCGAAAGGTGCCTCTTGCGCCCGACGTAAAACCGGACATCATTGCGCGCGGAACTCCTGGCATGTCGGGCGCCGATCTCGCGAATCTTGTCAACGAGGCGGCACTCTTTGCCGCACGCCGCAACAAGCGCTTGGTCGATATGGACGACTTCGAGCGAGCCAAGGACAAAATCTTTATGGGTGCGGAGCGTCGCTCGATGGTGATGAGCGAAGAGGAACGCCGCAATACCGCGTACCACGAATCAGGTCACGTGGTGGTCGCGAAACTCCTCCCAAAGTGCGACCCGGTTCACAAGGTAACGATCATCCCCCGCGGTCGCGCGCTTGGCGTAACCATGTCGCTCCCCGAGCAGGATCGCTACAGCTACGACCGTGAGTGGTGTCTGCAAAAGATCGCAATGATGTTCGGTGGGCGCATCGCGGAAGAAATCTTCATGGGTCAGATGACCAATGGTGCCTCCGACGACATCCGCCGTGCGACCGAACTCGCGCGCCGCATGGTGACGGAGTGGGGCATGTCCGATCTGCTGGGACCGATGGTATATGGCGAAAACGAGGGCGAGGTATTCCTTGGTAGATCGGTCACGACGCACAAGAACGTATCCGAGACCACGATGCAGAAGGTCGATTCGGAAATCCGCAGCATCGTGGATTCACAATACAAGCTCGCGCGCAAGCTGATCGAGGGCAGTCGCGACAAGGTGGAGGTTCTCGCCAAAGCGCTGCTCGAATGGGAAACGATCGACGCCGATCAGATCAACGACATCATGGCCGGCAAGCCGCCGCGCCCGCCTAAGCCGAGCGGCTCGCAGGGCGGTGTCTCCCCCAGTACACCGGGCGACGGCGCGCAGGGCGTCGCGGCGCCGGCCGCCGGCTGACCGATCGACTTGTGGGGGGGCGGTGGGCGGCGCTGACCTAGCCCGCGTTGCCGGGGATGCCGCGGAGACATTGCGCTGCGGGCGGTTTAGCCTGTCGTTGAAGCGGCCTGTTGTAATGGGGATACTCAATGTTACGCCGGACTCATTTTCCGATGGGGGGCGCTACGTTGATCTGGAATCCGCAATCGACCACGGCCATCTCATGGTGAAGGATGGTGCGGGAATTATCGATGTCGGTGGCGAATCGACACGGCCTGGGGCTCAGCCCGTTTCGGTGGACGAAGAACTTGCGCGCGTGATCCCGGTGCTGAAGGCCTTTCGCGATCTGCAGGTTCCTGTCTCGGTGGATACGCGTCGGCCGCAGGTAATGCGGGCAGCGCTGGATGCAGGCGCGTCGATGATTAACGACGTCCAGGCGTTGGGGCAAGCGGGTGCGCTCGATGCCGTAGCGGAGGGCGACTGCGCAGTGTGCCTCATGCACATGAAGGGCAGTCCGTCCGATATGCAATCTGCCCCCCACTATGACGACGTCGTCGGCGAAGTCAGGGATTTCCTCGCCGCGCGCGTCGCGGCGGCGGTGCGAGCGGGAATCGCACGCGAGCGCCTGCTGATCGATCCGGGATTCGGTTTTGGCAAGAATGCGGCGCACAATCTGGAACTGTTGCGCCGGCTACCTGAACTGGTTTCGCTCGGGCTGCCGGTTCTAGCGGGATGGTCGAGAAAGTCGACTTTAGGCGAAATCACCGGTCATCCGCCCGCCGGGAGAGTAGCGGCGAGTATTGCTGCGGCGCTACTTGCTTTGGTGGGTGGTGCGCGCGTGTTGCGCGTGCACGATGTGAGGGAGACGCAAGACGCCGTATTGTTCTGGGAGGCTTGGAGCAGGGCATGAGCAGGAAATATTTTGGCACCGACGGGGTGCGCGGCACGGTGGGGAAAATGCCCATGACCGCGGATTTTGTCTTGCGGCTGGGTTACGCCGCGGGGAGAGCGCTCGTCAGGCGGCCCGAAGCCGCAGGTGAGCGACCAACGGTTCTCATCGGCAAAGACACGCGCATCTCCGGATATATGGTCGAGGCGGCGCTCGAGGCTGGCTTTTCCGCGGCGGGAGTCGATGTCCGGCTATGCGGTCCGCTGCCGACGCCGGGCGTTGCGTACCTGACCAGGGCGCTGAGAGCGACGGCGGGAGTGGTAATTAGCGCATCACACAATTCCTATCAGGACAACGGAATCAAGC
>JAOUFA010000346.1 GCA_029858545.1 Betaproteobacteria bacterium | reverse complement strand
TGCGCGATCGCATCGGTCTCGCGGATGTTGGCGAGAAATTGATTGCCCAGACCCTCGCCCTTGGACGCGCCCGCGACCAGCCCGGCAATGTCGACGAACTCGACCACCGCCGGAATCAGCTTCTGCGGCTTCTCGAGATCGGCAAGCTTGCCCAGGCGCGGATCAGGGACTTCGACGATACCGACGTTGGGCTCGATGGTGCAGAACGGATAGTTCTCCGCGGCGATCCCCGCCTTGGTAAGCGCGTTGAAAAGGGTGGATTTGCCGACGTTGGGCAGCCCGACGATGCCGCATTTGACGCTCACCGGATCGCCTCCTGTATCTGCTCGCTCAAAGTTTGTCCTTGGAATGAAGTTTCAGCATCGCGCCCTGCAAATCACCGGCAACGCACATCGGCAGGATGTCGAGCGTCCTGTCGATCGACCGGTCGATCGCGGTGCGGTCCTCGGCGGATGGCCTCTGCAGCACGTAGTCAACCACCTGCGAGCGCTCGCCCGGGTGGCCGATGCCCAGACGGATGCGCCAGAAATCAAGCGAGCCGAGTTTCGCGGCGATGTCCTTCAGTCCATTGTGTCCGGCGATGCCGCCGCCCTGCTTCATCTTGGCGACACCCGGCGCGAAGTCGAGTTCGTCGTGCACCACCAGCACCTCGGCAGGCAGAATCTTGAAAAATCCCGCGAGCAGGCCAACCGACTTGCCGCTCGCATTCATATAGGTTTGGGGCATCAGCAACCAGGTACCGCTAGCGTCGATGCGCCCCAGATAGGCGTGATATTTGCCGTCCTTGCGCAGGTCGACGCGCTCACGCGCGGCGTAGCGTTCGAGCAGCCAAAAGCCCGCGTTATGCCGCGTGGCTTCGTACTCCCTGCCTGGATTGCCCAGACCAACGATGAGGCGGATTGCCATGGATGAAAAAAGGGCGGTTCGGCGCGAGCCGGGCCGCCCTTTGCTCCTGTAGTGACGCGCTTATTTCTTCTCTTTCTTCTCGCCCTTTTCGCCACCCTTGGCAGCCGCTTCGGCGGCCTTGTCGGGCGCCGCCTGCGCGGTCGCGGGCACCTCGGAGGCCGACGGGGTCGCAGCCGCTGCGGCAACTTCCTCGTCTTCGGTCACGACCGCCGGAACGATGACCGTGGCCACCACCGGATTTTCGGCCTTGTGCAGCACCGCCTCGACGCCCTTTGGCAACACGACATCCTTCACGTGAATCGGATGGCCCACGGCGAGCTTGCTCAAATCGACTTCGATGAATTCCGGCAGGTCGTCGGGCAGGCAGACGACGTTGATTTCGTTCATGACATGGTTCGCCACCCCGCCCTGCTCCTTTACGCCCTGCGAGATCTCCGCTTTGACAAAGTGCAGCGGCACCTTCATGTGAATCTTCTTGTCCTTGGAAACACGCTGAAAGTCGATGTGCTGCACCTGCAGCTTGAACGGATGCATATTGAAGGCGCGCAGCAGGACCGCTTCCTTCGCGCCATCGAGATTCAAGGTCAGGATGGACGCGTGGAAAGCCTCGGTGGAGAGCTTCATGTACAAGTCCTTATGATCGAGCTCGACGTTCACCGCCTCCTTTTCCCCACCATAAACGATGCCCGGGACCCTGCCCGCGGTACGCAGGCGGCGGCTCGCACCCGTGCCTTGCGTTACGCGCTTTTGCGCGTTGATTTCGATTTTCATTGACGTACTCCTGTTAAGTTCCGCCAGCTCCGCGACCAGAGACGAGCGAAGGTTAAGGGGACGCGGGGACCTCCCCGCGTCTCCGTATTACTCGATGAACAACGAACTCACCGACTCCTCGGTATAGATGCGGAAGATCGTCTCCGCGATCAGCCCCGCAACCGATAGCTGGCGTATCTTCTTGCATGCGCGTGCGTCTTCGCGCAGCGGAATCGTGTCGGTGACCACCAACTCGTCGAGGTCACTCCCCTCAATGCGCGAGATCGCACCGCCCGAGAGTACCGGGTGAGTGCAGTAGGCGACGACCTTTTTCGCGCCTTTCTCCTTGAGGACCTGCGCCGCCTTGCAGAGCGTCCCGGCGGTATCGACCATATCGTCCATGATCACACAGGTACGGCCGTCGACCTCGCCGATGACGTTCATCACCTCGGAGACGTTGGCACGCGGCCGGCGCTTGTCGATGATCGCGAGTTCCGAGTCCATGCGTTTGGCGAGCGCCCGCGCTCGCACCACGCCACCGACATCGGGCGATACGACGATCAGATTTTCATAATGCTGCTTCCATACGTCGCCCAGCAACACCGGGGCGGCATAGATATTGTCGACCGGAATGTCGAAGAATCCCTGGATCTGGTCGGCATGGAGATCCATCGTAAGGACGCGCGTGACCCCCACTGCGGCGAGCATATTCGCCACCACCTTGGCGCTGATCGCGACGCGCGCCGAGCGCGGGCGGCGGTCCTGGCGGGCGTAGCCGAAGTACGGTATCGCCGCGGTCACGCGCGCCGCCGATGACCGCTTGAGCGCATCGGCCATGATGAGCAATTCCATCAGATTGTCGTTGGTCGGCGTGCTGGTGGATTGCAGGACGAACACCTCCTTGCCGCGCACGTTCTCCATCAGTTCGACCATTACCTCGCTGTCGGAGAACTTGCCGACCACCGCACGTCCGAGCGAGATGTTGAGATGCTTCACCACATCCTGCGCGAGGCGCGGATTGGCGGTGCCGGTGAACACCATCAAGCGATCGAGGGGTACGCTGCTCATATCGTCTGCTACGCACGTGGCCTGTGCCGTCCGCATCTTGCGGCCGGATGAAATTTCTGGCTGGGGCGCTAGGAGTCGAACCTAGGAATGCCGGAATCAAAATCCGGTGCCTTAACCAACTTGGCGACGCCCCAGTGGTAACGCGCGGGTCAAGAAACAAACTTCCCGCCAATGCAACTGCCTACTCAATTCCCCATTCATAGAGCGGATGCCGATCCAGGCCTTGGGCGACAAACCCGCGCATCGTTTCCGGTAGCTTCGCCTGCACGGCGAGCGCGTCCGTTTCAAGCTTGAATTCGGCAAACACGCAGGATCCTGAACCTGTCATGCGCGCGTCCGGGCAATGCCGCTTCAGCCACCCGAGTTGCTCGCGTATCGCCGGGTAACGGCGGAGCGCGATCCGCTCAAGATCGTTATCGCTCGGCCCATCAAAAAAGGGCGGTATTGTGAGTTCTTTCGTATCGCGTGTCAACGCCGCATCACTGAAGATTTCCTTCGTCGAAACCGATACTTGCGGCTGCAACACCAGGTAGCTCGCGGGCCTGATCGAGAGTTCGCTCAGCCGCTCGCCAATGCCCTCGCCCAATGCGCTCCGGCCATATACGAAGAATGGCACATCGGCCCCGAGTCGCAGCGCGAGCGCCTGGAGTTGCGCGCGCGTCATATCGAGTCGCCAGAGCCGGTTGAGAACCAGCAGAACCGTCGCCGCGTCCGACGATCCGCCGCCCAGGCCGCCACCGAGCGGGATCTCCTTGCGCAGACCGATGTCGGCGCCGAGCGCCTCGGCCGCGCGCGCGCCTTGCCGAAGCGCATGCTCCTCCTTGAGTAGCACCGCCGCGCGCAGGCACAGGTCGGCCTCCGGCGACACGCCTGGCAGGGTGTCGGTACGCCGCAACTCGCCATCGGCCCGGGGCTCGATGCCGACCTGGTCGTATCGATCGATGAGGCGAAACGCCGTTTGCAGCAGATGGTAGCCGTCGGCACGGCGACCGACGACGTGCAGGAAGAGATTCAGTTTTGCCGGTGCGGGATACCAGCGCATCACGGCAGGGCCTTCCAGGTGCCGATCGCGAGCCTCATTTCCAGCCCCGGGTAGGTGAGCTTCAGACGGCTCGGCAGGGAGACGGGGGATTCGTCCTGATACGCAAGGTATTCGATGTGCCACCCGCCTTGTCGCAATTCAGTGAGTCGGCCGAGTGAATCGTAGTGCGCCTTCGGGGGCGGGCCATCGCGTTGCGGGCGCGCACGCACCCAATCCGCCAGACCGACGACCGGCAACGGATAGCCGAGTACCTCCTCGGTAAGCGATTCGGCATTCGCGGCGCGGTATTCCCGCGCGTCGGATGTCGTCAGGAAATAGTGATCCCCATCACGCCGCAGGTGTGCGATTCCCTGTCCGAGGGAGGTGGAAATGAGCAGGTCGTCGCCCTCGTGGCGGTGTCGCCAGGCAAGGTTGCCGCTCGAGGCCTCTTCGCGAAACCGCAGCGCGATGCGCGCGCTCAACTCGAATTCGACACGTT
>JAOUFA010000345.1 GCA_029858545.1 Betaproteobacteria bacterium | reverse complement strand
CAGGGAGTAGCGCCCCGGGAAGAGCCTCGCCCAGAGGAGCGCCGCGCGCTCGGCCGACGCGGCATTGCCCGCCGCGATCGCCTGGCCGACATCTCCCGCCGCCGCCCCCGAGAGCGCGATCAGTCCGTCGCTGCCGCCCGTCTCGATCCATGTCCGGTCGATTTCGGCGCGCGCGCGATGCTGGTTCTCCAGCCAGGCGCGCGAAAGCAGCTCGCAGAGCCGCAGATAGCCCGCATGCGAAGCGCACAAAAGCAACAGTCGCTGCGGCTTGTCGCGATCGGTTTCATTGCGGATCCAGCAATCGGCGCCGATGATCGGCTTCACCCCCGCCTCACGCGCCGCTTTGTAGAACTTCACCATGCCGAACAGGTTCGCACTGTCGGTGAGCGCGAGCGCAGGCATCGCGTCGGCCGCGGCGCGTCCGACCGCGTCGTCGATACGCACGATGCCGTCGGTCACCGAGTACTCGCTGTGCAACCTGAGGTGAACGAAGCGCGGAGCGATCATGGTGGGCGGAAAATTTTACCACCCGGGGTCGCGGACTTCGCGAATTCCGGCGGCGGGCGAACTTTGGACGCGCTGCGAGGTCGCCTGTAAAGCAGCTCCTGATTTCGATTGCGATGATCGTTGCGGGGCGTAGAATCGGCGCACGCCGACGCGGGTTGCGAATGAAACGAGTTTTCACCGCCATCACCATGCTGCTTGCCTTCACGGCAGGCGCGTTCGCGCAGCAGGACCGTCACCGGGCGCTTGAGGGCGCTTACGCGGAAGTGCTGGCGGCGGAGCAGGCATTGCATGACGCCGAGGCCCGCCGCACGCAGGGTATCGAACCCCTCGAAGGCGAGCGGCTCGGCATCGTCAGCGCGAAGGGCCGGCCGCCGCGCAGCCGCCTCGGCCCGGAGTATTTCGAGCGCCAGCGCGCGCTCGACCGGGAAGTCGAACGCGCCCGCACGCGGCTCGAGCGCGCGTATCAGCGCTGGAACGAGGCCAGGTAGGCCGACGGCGCGCGCAGTCCGGGTTCGCGGCGGGGCTCTTTGTCACGCCAAAGCGGGTAACATCCGCGCTCCCGTGAAGCCCGCCGCCACCGTGTCATCCAGTCTTCCGCTCGCGGCGTTGATCGCTGGCGCGACCTGCATCGCGCTCTCGCCGATCTGGGTGCGCGTCTCCGAAACCGGGCCCACGGCCTCGGCGTTCTGGCGCGTCGCGCTCGCCGTTCCGGCGCTCTGGCTGCTGGTCGCGCTCGCACCGCGGAGCGCCGCGCCCGATGCGCCGGCACCGCCGCTCGGGCGGCTGCTGATCGCCGCGGGCATCGCCTTCGCGGGCGACCTGGCACTCTGGCACACGTCGATCAAGCTCACCTCGGTGGCCAACTCGACCGTGCTCGCCAACCTCGCCTCGATCTTCGTCACCCTCGCGGCATGGGTCGTCTGGCGCGTGCGGCCGAGCGCGCTGTTCCTCGCCGGTCTGGCGACCGCGCTCGCGGGGGTCGGAACCCTGGTGCGCACCAGCCTGGATTTTTCTCCGACCGCGCTCGCCGGCGACGCGCTCGGCGTGGCCACCGCGATGTTCTACGCCTGGTACCTGCTCTCGGTGAAGCTGCTGCGCGACCGCGGCGCCAAGGTGCTCCGGCTGATGGCGGTGACGAGCAGCATCACTGCGGCGATCCTGCTGCCGATCGCGCTGGCCACCGGGGAAACGATGCTGCCCGCGACCGGACCCGGATGGGCGAAGCTCCTCGGCCTCGCGCTCATCTCGCATGCCGCCGGGCAGGGCTTGATCGCCTGGGCGTTCGCGCACCTGCCGGCGTCGTTTTCCTCGGTCAGCCTGCTGTTCCAGCCGGTGATGGCCGCGGTGTTCGCGTGGTCCCTGCTCGGCGAGCCGCTTGCCCCGCTGCAGATCGCCGGCGGCCTGGTCGTGCTCGCCGGAATCTGGCTGGCGCGCCGGGGCACCTAGCAGCCCCCGGGTTTTTCCCTCACCCGGCCCGCCGTGCCGTCTCTTACGCCGTCCTGCGCGCCGTCTGGCCGGTCTCGATCTTGAAGAATGCCATGATCTGCTGCAGGTTCGTCGCCTGTTGGCTCATTTCCTCCGACGTCGCGGCGAGTTCCTCGGACGACGAGGCGTTTTGCTGCGTGATCTGGTTGAGTTGCGTCATCGAAGTGTTGATCTGGCCGACACTCGACGACTGCTCCTCGGAAGCTGCCGAGATCTCCTGCACCAGCCCCGAAGTCTTCTTGATCGCCGGCACGATCTCGCCCAGCATCTTGCCCGCCTTCTCGGCCACCTCCACCGAACTCCCCGCCATCTCGCCGATCTCCTGCGCCGCCACCTGGCTCCTTTCGGCGAGCTTTCTCACTTCGCCCGCGACCACCGCGAAGCCCTTGCCGTGCTCGCCCGCGCGCGCCGCCTCGATCGCCGCGTTCAACGCCAGCAGATTGGTCTGGTAGGCGATGTCGTCGATGATGCCGATCTTCTTCGCGATCTGTCTCATCGCGCCGACGGTCTGATCGACCGCGTCGCCGCCCTGCCCGGCCTGCTTGGCCACCTGCCCGGCCATGCCGTCGGTCACCTTGGCGTTCTCGCCGTTTTGCGTGATCGACGCGGTCATCTGCTCGATCGAGGCCGAGGTTTCCTCGACGCTCGCCGCCTGCTCGCTGGAAGCCTGGCTCATCGACTGCGCCGTGGCGCTCACTTCCTCGGAAGCCGACGAAAGCGCATCGGCGCTCGCGCGCACCTCGCCCACCACCTGGGCAAGCTTTTCGTTCATGTTCTTCATCGCCTGCAGCAGCTGGCCGACCTCATCGCTCGAGGTGTCGCGGATGCGGACGGTCAGATCGCCCTCCGCCATGCGGTTCGCGACTTCGACCGCCCGGTTCAAGGGCGTGACGATGGCGCGCAGCAGCATGATCGTCATCACGATCGCAATCACGATCCCGGCGGTGATGGCGGAAACCACCGTGGTACGGGTCTTGGCGTATTCCTTCGCGGCGTGCTCGCTCTCCTGCTTCGCCACATCGACTTGCAACTGGATCAGGTTCCCGAGTGCATCGCGAACCTTGGCGTAGTCCCCTTTGATGACCTTTTCGTAGACGACCGCCAGTTCCTCGGACTTGGCTTCCTGCATCAGACGAATCGAAGGGCGCAGACCATCCTCGCGATACTTGCCCAGAATCGCAATGAAGGTCTCGGCGAGCTTCTTTTCTTCCGGCGTCAGAAAGGTGGCCATGTAGGCCGCCCACTGCCTGTCGATCACCTCCGCCTGCCCGCGAATATCCGCCGCCAGTTCCCTGCCGTGTTCGGCAGTCGGCGAGTGCAGGAAGTCGACGATATTGGCCCGGTTTCTCCACAGCGAGCGCGCGATGCGGTCCAGCTGCTGGAGAGGTACTGTCCGATCCTCGTAGATGCTATGCAGCGAGGCGTTGGAGTTATTGATGCCGTTCAACCCCAGCGCGCCGATGGCGACGAGCAGGACGCTGAGAAACCCCAGCGTGAGGATCAAACGGAACTTAATGGTCAGCGACTGGAACATGGGGAAATCCTCATTTCTTCATGGAATCGTTAAGCAATACTTACCTTTCGCGCGCCGCAAACCTCCGGCAGCTGCGCGTAACCGCTATCTCTTGTCGAGCAACCGCTCTTCCATCGCCCGTGCCGAGCGCCCGGCTTCGTGACCTATCGCGCGCTTGACCAGTTCGGGCACATCGAGGATCAGCGCCACCTCGCCGCTGCCGAGGATGGTCGATCCGCCGATCCCCGAGAGCCGCTCGAACAGCTTGCCGAGCGGTTTGATTACGGTCTGGAATTCGCCCAGCAGTGCATCGACCACCAGTCCTGCCTGCTGGCCGGCATAGTTGACCACCACGATGTTTTCGCGCCGACCCGCCTCGCCGCCCGCGCCAAAGGTGTCGCGCAGCCGCAGCACCGGCAGCACGCCGCCGCGCAGGTTGACGTAGCCGGTGTCGCGGATCTTCGCGCGATCCTCGGCGGAAATCTCCAGGCACTCGACCACCATCTCGAGCGGCACCACGTAGGCCGAGTCGCCGACCCCGACGACGAAGCCGTCGATGATTGCGAGCGTCAACGGCAGGCGCAGGCTGATGATCGTGCCGCTACCCGGCACGCTGTCGATCGCGATGCTGCCGCGCAGCGCCTCGATGTTGCGGCGCACGACATCCATGCCGACGCCGCGCCCCGAAACGCTGGTGATCTGCTCGGCGGTGGAGAATCCCGGCTCCATGATCAGTCGGAAGAT
>JAOUFA010000344.1 GCA_029858545.1 Betaproteobacteria bacterium | reverse complement strand
CCAACAGCACGGCGCCGTCCGCGGCCTCGAGCAGCACGCGCTCCTCGGGCGCAAGCTCGGTGGTCACGACCGCGAGCACCGCGTCGAGTTGCGCACGCAAACGCGCCTGTTCGGCGACCGGGCGGCGCGTAAACTCGGGAACCCTCAAGTAGACGACGCTTGCCTGAATCGCGCTCGTGCCTGGCCTGTCCATCGGGCGATCATAGCCGGATCGGGGGCGCGACAAGTGATCGGCGCGGATCCGGTCGTGAACTAGTGCCACCGACCGGTCGGCCGTCATCGGAGGGCGATGCGGCGCCAAGGCGGTTCTCCGGCGCAGCGCGGCAGCGGAGCGCTAGCGGCAACGCACAGGCGCTATGCCCCGATCAGCCCGCCGCGCGGGTACGCGGCTCGACTCGCATCAGACGCCAGAAGATGAATACGAGCGTGGTTCCCACGACGACCGATGCCACCTGCACGCCCAGTCTGGGCACGATCGACGCGAGCGCGCAGACGGTCAGTACCAGCCGCAACGGCCAGGCGATCGTGCGCAAGCCGAAGGTTCCCTGGGCCGCGTACGAGGCGAACACCACCATCGCCGTACCGAAGAGCAACGCGGTGGCGATGTCCAACAGTCCGCCTTCCATGTTCAGTCCCGGGTTGAACATGAAGAAGAACGGCAGGATGAAGCCGCCCACCGCCAGTTTGACCGCGTACGGACCGAGCGCCATCGGGTTGGCGCCGGCGATCGCGCCCGCGGCAAAGTTCGCGACCGCGACCGGAGGCGTGATCGCCGACAGGCACGCGAAATAGAGTATGAACAGGTGAACCTGCATTTCGGGCAGGTTGAAATGCTGGCGCAGTATCGGCGCGAGCAGCGCCGCCCCCATGATGTACACCGCCGGCGTCGGCATGCCCATGCCGAGCAGGATCAGAAACGCCGCCGCCAGGATCAGCGTGGGAACGAGATAGCCGCCCGACAGACCGGTGATGAGCAGCGTGAACTTGCCAGCGAGCGCGCTGATCTCGATCGAGCCGATCACCACCCCGGCCGCTGCGACCGCGCCGACCAGCGGAACGAGTTGGGTGATGGTGTCGCTGCAGCATTCGACGAAGCGACGTGGACCGATCGCGCTCTCCCGGGCGAACCAGCTGAGGATGATCACCGCCGCGGTGGCCCCGGCCGCGACATACACGGGCGTATACCCCATGACGAGGAGCGCGATCAGCGCACCGAGCGGAAGCAGGTGGCGCCAGCCTTGCGCCAGCGCCGCGCCCAGCGGGGCGATGTCGGACTCGAGCATACGGGCTTCGTTGTTGCGTACCGCTTCGTTGTGCACCAGCAGGTAGATCGACACGTAGTAGAGCATTGCGGGAAGGAGCGAGGCCCAGGCAATACTGGAGTAGGGGATGTTGGTGAGGTCCGACATGATGAATGCCACCGCGCCCATCACCGGCGGGAGCATTGCGCCGCCGCTCGAGGCGGTCGCCTCGATCGCGCCCGCGCGCGCGGCGGGAATGCCCATGCGCTTCATCAGCGGGATGGTCAGCGGCCCGGTGGTGGCGACATCCGCGGTCGGGCTGCCCGAAACCGATCCGTAGAGCCCGCTCGCGGTCACACAGGCCTTGGCCGCGCCGCCGCGCATGCGCCCGGTGACCGCGCTCGCCAGGTCGAAGAACAGCTGCCCGCCACCGGCCTTCTGGTAAAAGCTGCCGAACAGCACGAACAGGAAGGCATAGGTCGCGGCCACCTCGAGCGGGGCGCCGAAGATCCCGTTCTCCATCACCGTCATCATCTCGATGAAATAATTGATGCTGAAGTTCTCGTGCATCAGCGGGCCCGGCATCCATTCGCCGAACGCCGTGAACAGCAGCAGTGCGAGCACGAGCGAGGTGAGACCCCAGCCCACCGAGCGCCGGCACAATTCGACGACGAGTGCGAGCAGCGTGAAGCCGGCGGCAATGTCGGCCGCACTCGGGATCGAAAATCCGCGGCTCCAGTTGAGGAACTTGCCCGCGTTGGTCACGTAGTAGACCGCAACGACGAACGAGAGCGCCGCGAGCACGATGTCGGTCCACGCGAGCTGCCTGCGGTCCCGGTGCGCGGTGGTCGTCAGGAACGCGATCGGAAAGGTAATCCCGATGAAGATCGATATGTCGACATGGTACTGGGAAGAAAACGCGCGCGACCAGACCGCGAACGTTTCGAGCGTGTGATACGGAAGGCCCGCGCCCTCGAGCAGTTCGGCAAGGCTCAGCGCGCCGTCACCGACGATGACCGCGAGCGCGCCGATCCATAGGACGTAGAGCGCCGCCGCGACCGATCCGATCGAGATCAGCAGCGCCCAGCCGCCCCCGGGCCGGTGCCTGCGGCCTTCCCGTAGAATCCGCAGGAAGGAGCGCGTGGGCGGATGAAGACTATCCCTGTCGATGACCGTTGTCTCTGGCCGCGCCGGTGAATTACTTCACCATCCCCTTTTCCCGGTAGTAACGCAGTGCACCGGGATGATAGGGAAGCTTGGCGGGATTGTCGGCCATTTTCTTCGTTTCGAACGCGGTCTTCAGTGAGCCGCCGATCTTCTTCACGCGGTCCTCGTTTTCGGCGATCGCCTTCACGTACTTGTAGACCACCTCGTCGGACACGTGCGCGCCGACAAGCAAGGCGACCCACTGGCGGACCGTCGGGTAGGCCTTCTGCATGAACGGGTAGGTGCCCGCCGGGACCATGTCCATCTTGCCGCTGTACACCGCCGCGGCCTGCTCGATCTTGGCGGGGTCGCCGTCGATCCAGAGCAGCTCGCGCTTGCTCGCGATGTCCTTGATGAGCGAATCACCGAGATTGCGCGCGTTCATGAACATATCGGCTTTGCCGTCGACGATCGCGTTGAGTCCGGTGGAACTGTTACCGAGCACGAAGCTGCCGCCCCAATTCGGGATATCGTCGATCGTGAAGCCGTGCGCCTTCATCACCTCGTAAGGACCGCCAATCGTCGTTTGCGGATTCTCCGCGCGGTTGATCGCGAGGCGTATGCGCGGCTTCTTCGCGGCGATATCGGCCCAACTGCGCACGCCGTTCGCGTCGGCCCATTCCTTGGTCATCAGGAAGTGGATGAATTGGTTGTCGTACAGCATCATCGCGAAACTGAACTTGCCCTTGAGCGAGCGCTGGTACGGCGGCGCGCCGTCGTTGGCAAGCCGCACCTCGGTGCCGGTCGAGGTGGCGGTGAAGTCGGCCTTGTCTTCGGCGATCGCAAGCACGCCGCCTCCGGGCGAGTTCGGTTTGAACGACACCGCGGAACCGGGATAGATGTCGCGCACCACCGCATTGAGTCCTTCGACCATGGTGCGCGGATATCCCGACGGCGTCGCACCCGTGACGGTCGCGGTGATCGGGCTCTTGTCGTTGAAGTCCGCCTGGACCGGCGCGGCAAGGCCCAATGTGGCCAGCGCCGCGATCGCAAACGAGTTACGCCAATATGACATCGTTAACCCTCCTCTGGGAGTACTTCTCGGTGGTGATATCGAATTTTGCGCAAAAGTATCGCCCAGCATCGCAGGTCGGCGCAAGCGATTTGTGTGAAAGCGACGTGCCGATCGTCGCGGCTTTGGCGCCACGGAACGGCACGTACGCAGTGCGATGCCGCGATCAAGCGCGGCGCCGAAGGTGCGCACGCGGGGCGGATTTGCGCGGGGCTGGACGAACCGCAAGGAAAAAGTGATCATGTTCATATTTTCTCGAGATGGGCAATATCCTGCACGGAGGAGCATGAGCGACACCCCCCAAATCGTGGTCGACGGAGTGAACCACACTTATCGCCCGCCTCGCGGGCGCGAGGTCCTGGCGCTCGAGGATGTCGCGCTCGAGGTGCGTGAGCGGGAGTTCGTCGCGCTGCTCGGGCCTTCGGGCTGCGGAAAGTCGACACTGCTCTACCTGATCGGCGGCTTCCTGCCGACCGAGCGAGGTGCGATCCGGGTGGACGGTACGCCGGTGGCCGGTCCGGGTCCCGACCGCGGAATCGTATTTCAGCATTTCGCGCTCTTTCCCTGGAAGACGGTGCGCGCCAATGTTCTGTACGGCCTTGAGAAACTGCGGCTTCCGCGCGCCGAACGCGAGCAGCGCGCCCAGTCGTTCATCGACATGGTCGGCCTGCGCGGCTTCGAGGACAGCTATCCGTCGCAACTCTCCGGAGGGATGAAGCAGCGCGCGGCGATCGCGCGCACGCTGGCGATCGATCCGAAGATCCTGCTGATGGACGAGCCATTCGGTGCGCTTG
>JAOUFA010000343.1 GCA_029858545.1 Betaproteobacteria bacterium | reverse complement strand
CGCGCGCCGCGAGAATGCCGACGCAATCGGCCTGTCCGGCCTGATCACGCCCTCGCTCGAGGAAATGACGCATATCGCGCGCGAAATGGAGCGCCAGGAATTCAAACTCCCGCTTCTGATCGGTGGCGCGACCACCTCGCGCGCGCATACCGCGGTGAAGATCGCGCCCCATTACTCGGGGCCCGTGGTGTACGTGCCCGATGCCTCGCGCAGCGTCCCGGCGGTACAAAGCCTGCTCTCGGCGGAGCGACGCGAGGACTACCTTGCCGCGGTGAGTGCGGACTACGAGCGGATCCGCGAGCAGCACAGGAACAAGAAGGGGCCGGGACCGCTGCTGCCGATTGCCCAGGCGAGAAGGTTGGGGCAGAAGATAGACTGGTCTGCGTACCGGCCGCCCGCGCCAAGACAATCGGGAATCACCGTGCTGCGCGATTATCCGCTGGCGAGACTGATCCCCTATATCGACTGGACGCCCTTTTTTCAGGCCTGGGAATTGTCCGGGGCGTATCCCGCGATCCTCACGGACGCCAAGGTGGGCGAGGCCGCGCGGAAACTCCAGTCCGAAGCACGGACAATGCTGGAACGAATCGTTCGTGAGAAGTGGATTACGGCCAATGCTGTGTTCGGCCTGTTTCCGGCAGCGCAGGTGGCTTCGGACGACATCGAAATCTACCGCGATGAGACGCGCGAAACAGTGCTGATGACCTGGCACAATCTGAGGCAGCAGAACGAGAAACCCGTAGGGCGCGCCAACCTCTGCCTCGCCGATTTCGTCGCGCCGAAGGAGTCCGGGATTGCCGACTACGTCGGGGCTTTCGCGGTATGTGCGGCGGGGATCGACGAGCGCGTCGCCGCGATGGAAGCGGCGCATGATGACTACAGTGCGATCATGTTCAAGGTTCTCGCCGATCGCGTCGCGGAGGCCTTCGCCGAGCACCTGCACGAACGCGTGCGGCGCGAGTTCTGGGGTTATGCCGCGGATGAGCGGCTCTCGAGCGAGGATCTGATCACGGAAAAGTATCGGGGTATCCGTCCCGCGCCCGGCTATCCCGCCTGCCCAGATCACACGGAAAAAGCCGCGCTGTTCGTATTGCTGGCCGCAGATGTCAACGCGGACATGCGACTCACCGAATCCTATGCCATGTTGCCCGCTGCGTCGGTCGCGGGCTTCTACCTTTCGCATCCCGAGGCCGACTATTTCGCAGTCGGCAAGTTAGGACTCGATCAGGTCGAGGACTACGCGAGCCGCAAGGGCCAACCTGTCGGCGAAGTGCAAAGGTGGCTGGCACCCTGGCTCGCCTACGAACCCGAGGTGATTGCGGCACCAATCTGACGACACCCTGGTTCGCTCGCGCAGGTATCGTGAGACCCGTCGAGACGGGGAAGCGCCGGGGAGCAACGCCTCGTTTTGTGGGACACTCTTATAATGCGGTCCGATTTCATTCTGGAGACATTTCATGGGTAAGGGCGACAAGAGAACATTGCGCGGCAAGATCTACAAGGGCAGCTACGGCAAGAAGCGCCCGCAAAGGATTGTGAAGAAGAAGGCGAAGCGCGCAACGAAGTAGTCTGTCTTCCGAATCGATGCCCCCCGCCGGGAAGCTGTTGCTGGGTTTGGGCGCATTGCTTGCCGCGGCGGCGGTCGGCCTGGGCGCCTTCGGTGCGCATGCACTTCGCGGGCGCCTCGGCGAGCAAGCCTTGGACTGGTGGCAAACGGCGGTGCAGTACCATTTTTGGCATGCGCTCGGCGTAATCGCGATCGGACTTTGCGTGCTTCACTTCCCGGAGAGCAGGGCGCTGCGTGCCGCGGGCGCGCTGCTGGTGGTCGGATGTGTGGTCTTCTCGGGCAGCCTCTACGCGCTCGCCCTGTCGGGGGAACGCTGGCTCGGTGCTGTCACGCCGCTGGGCGGAATGACGCTCATTGCCGGATGGCTCGTTTTTGCCTGGGCCGTCTTGCGCGACTGATCCGGTCGCGTCAGCGATCGTCCTCATCAAGTTCGTCGAGAGGTACCGACGCATCCTGCGGCAGATGAAGGCTGCGCGCGACCCGCAGGTACTGTGACAGCGGCCATTCGCCGAGCACTCTGCCGAAGGCGCCGAGATGCGCGGTATCCGGAAGTTCGATGAACACTCGTTCCGGCTTTTCCTCGCGCAGCAGGCGCACGAGCATCACCTGCAACTCGACCCGCGCCACGCAACAAGGGCAGGAACGCAGGCGCAGGCTGCGCCAGAACGGACGTTCGCCGGCAAGTCGTCTGACCATATCGCTCTCGCCCGAGCGCGGCACGCCGGTAACGATGTGAACTGGAACGCGGATCACCGGCGCCAGAACGCGGGCGACAATACGACGAGCAGGGTAAAGATCTCCAGGCGCCCGAGAAGCATGGTCAGGCTGCACACCCAAATCTGAAAATCGCTAAGCGCGGCGTAAGTGGAAGCGGGCCCGACCTGGCCAAGTCCTGGGCCGGTATTGTTGATGCAGGCAACCACCGCCGAGAAGGCCGAAAGGACGTCCATTCCGCTCGCGGTGAGCAACAGCGTCATCAATGCGATGCAGGTGACATAGAGAAACACGAACGCAAGCACCGCGAATACCACCTTGTTCTCAATGGGGTGGCCGCCGATCTTTACCGGGTTGTAGAGCCTCGGGTGGATACTGCGCTGCAATTCCCGAAAGAGCTGCTTGAAAAGGACCACCCCGCGGATCATCTTGAGTCCGCCTCCGGTGGAGCCCGAACAGCTGACGAAGCTGCCGACGAACAGCATCCACAGCGGAGCGAAAACCGGCCATTGGCTGAAGTCGGCGCTCGAGTAGCCAGTCGTGGTTGCAATCGACACGACGTTGAACGCCGCGAAGCGCAGCGCCGTCGTCCAGTCAGGATACACGCCATAGGCGAGCAGAAAAAAGGCAATGCCGAATATCGAGGCGAGGGTGATCGCTGCAAACAGGCCCGCCTCGGGGTCCGCCCGGTAGGGGCGCAGCGAGAGTTTTCGCCAGGCGAGAAAGTGTGTGCCGAAATTGATTGCAGCGACCAGCATAAAGACCACCGCGACCCCTTCAACGCGCGGAGAATTCCAGTAGGCGAAGCTTGCATCGTGGCTGGAAAACGCACCCAGTCCCATGGTGGTGATGGCGTGCATCAGCGCATCGAACCAGTCCATGCCTGCCCAGCGGTAGGCAAGCAGACAGAGCGCGCTGATCGCGAAGTACACCAGCCATAGTCCCTTGGCGGTCTCGGTGATGCGCGGCGTGAGCTTGCTGTCCTTCATCGGGCCGGGAGTCTCGGCCTTGTACAGCTGCGCGCCGCCCACACCCAGCAAAGGCAGGATCGCCACTGTCAACACGATAATACCCATTCCGCCGATCCACACCAGCAATCCGCGCCACAAGTTGATCGACGGAGGCAATCCGTCGATCCCGGAGAGTACCGTTGCCCCGGTGGTGGTCAGGCCGGAGACCGCTTCAAAATATGCATCGGTGAACGATAGCTGCGGCAGATACAACAGCAGGGGCAGCGTCGCGAATGCCGGCAGCACGCTCCAGATGAGGGCCACGAGCAGGAAGCCGTGGCGGATTTGGAGTTCCCTCTTCGCGCGGCGCGTCGCGATCCAGAGCAGGCCACCGGCCAGCGCGGTCGCCGCGATCGCCTTGTCGTAGACGTGCTGCGCGCCGTCCTGGGAGAAGAATGAATACCCCAGCGGGATAAGCATGCATCCCGCGAACAGCAGGATAACCAGCGACAGGACGTGCAGGACCGGAGCGAACCGCATGCGCGAGAAACCGCCTATATGAAGCCGACGCTCACTTGAAAGAGCTTCTCGACTTTCGGTAGCGTCTTCTTGTCGGTGACAAAGACGATCACGTGATCCTCTGCCTGGATTTCGGTATCGCGATGCGCCATGATGACTTCGTCGCCCCGCACGATCGCACCGATGATACTGCCGTCGGGGAGATCGATTTCGCCGACCTTGCGGCCAATCAGCTTGCAGGAGTTGCGGTCACCGTGCGCCACCGCCTCGAGTGCTTCCGCCGCGCCGCGCCGCAGGCTGTGCACCGCAACTACGTCGCCACGTCGCACATGTCCCAGGACCTTGCCGATCGTCGCCTGCGCGGGCGATATCGCGATATCTATCTCACCACCCTGCAGCAGATCGACGTAGCTTCTGCGGTTGATGAGTGTCACCACGCGCCTCGCCCCCATGCGCCTGGCAAGCAATGAACTCATGATATTGTTCTCGTCGCTGTTGGTCACTGCGACGAAGAGATCCATGTCGCCAA
>JAOUFA010000342.1 GCA_029858545.1 Betaproteobacteria bacterium | reverse complement strand
GGTCGCAGGTCGAAGCCTTTGTGCGCTCGAAGGAACGCTGGATCATCGCCAAGCTCGATCAGTGGGCGAGCGCTCCGACGCCACGCGTGCTGCGTGGCGTCGAAGGCGAAGCGCTGCCCTTGTTTGGCGAGCCGCACGCCATCGCGCTGCGCATCGCCCCGCGCGGGGTGCGCGTGGAAAACGGCCGTCTGGTTGTATCGCTGCGCAGCCCGGGACGGCGCGCGAGCGTGCTCGCGCTCTTGCAGCACTGGCTGAAGGAGCGCGCACTGGAAGCTTTCGCGCCGCGCGTCGCCCACTACGCGCAGAGGCTCGATCTCCCCGCACCGAGCCTCGCGCTGTCGAACGCGCGCCGTCAGTGGGGCGTTTGCGTGCGGCGCGGCGGCAACGGTCACATTCGCCTCAACTGGCGACTGGTGCAATTGCCGCCCGCGCTCGCCGACTATGTCGTCGCGCACGAGGCAGCGCACCTTGTCGAAATGAACCATTCGCCGCGCTTTTGGACGATCGTCGGCGCCTTGTATCCCGACTGGCGTGCCGCGCGTCAGCGGCTCAGGCTCGCTGGAGCAACCCTGCCTCACTTTGGAGAACCACGATGAGAATCCTGCACACCATGCTGCGCGTGGGCGACCTCGATCGCTCGATTGCCTTCTACACCGACGTGCTCGGCATGCGCTTGCTGCGCAAGCGCGAAATTCCAGAAGGCAAGTACACCCTCGCCTTCGTCGGCTACGGCGAGGAATCGGACACCGCGGTAATCGAGCTCACCTACAACTGGGGCGTCGCGAAGTACGAACCCGGAACCGCCTACGGCCACATCGCGATCGAAGTCGACGACATCAGGAAGACCTGCGACGCGGTGCGCGCGCGCGGCGGGCGCGTGACGCGCGAGCCCGGACCGGTCAAGTTCGGTTCGACCGTGATCGCATTCGTCGAAGATCCGGATTCCTACAAGATCGAGTTCATCGAGCGCAGAAAGTAGGCGCGCTCGTTCCGTCTCCTGCGCGTTATTTCACCAGCCGCCCGACCATCGCGCGACGGCTGTAGCCGACAAGCAGCATGAGCCAAGCTGCAAGAATCGCGATCGACCACGGCTGAAAGGGAAAACCCAGCGTGATCGTCCGGGCAAGCGAGTTGACCGAGGTGAGCGGCAGCGCCCAGGCCAGCCACTGCAGCGCGCGCGGCAGGGTTTCGATCGGATAGAACACGCCACAGAAAAGGAACATCGGGAATACGATCAGGTACTGCGGATAGGAAATCTCCTCGATCGCGCGCGCTCGGGCCGCCACCGCCAGGCCGAGGCCGGCGAACAGGAGCGCAGAAACGAACGCGAGCGGCAGCAACGCGAACGGCGCGAACGGCGGAAAATCGCCGCTCGCCGTGCCGATCAGCACCACCACCTCGGCGGCCAGCGTCGCCTTGCTCGCGTCCCACAGGAGTTCCCCCCACAGCACCTCCGAGAGCGTGATCGGCGTCACCGCCATCGCGCTGAAGATCTTCTGGTAGTACATACGAACAAAGCCGCCGTAGGAAGCTTCATAGAAACCCTGGAACAGCAGCGTTTGTCCGATGATGCCGGCGAACACGAAGCGGCGATAGGAGACCTCGGCGCCGCCGACTTCGAGCGAGCCGACGAGGCTGCCAACACCGAAGCCGAAGGCGAGCAGGTAGAGGATAGGCTCGGAGAAGGTCGTCACCAGGTAGTAGACGAGGCTCTTCCTGAACACATCGAAGTAGCGCAGCCAGACGCAGCGCACGCCCCAGAGCGAATCGGCTATCTGCCGCCACGGCGCGCCGAAGATCGTCACGCTTCCTGCCTTTCCCAGCGCAGGTGGGTGCCGGTCAGCTTGAGGTAGACATCCTCGAGATTGGGCGCGCGGCGCCAGACCACGCCCGGGCGCAGCTCGTCCACGACCTCCTGTGTGCCCATATGGCGCGCTATCATCCTGCTGGGTGCATCGACGTCGAGAATCCTGCCGCGCGCGATGATCGCCACCCGGTCGCACAGCCGCTCTGCCTCGTCCATGTAGTGGGTGCAGAGCAGGATCGCCGTGCCCGCGGCGCGCTCCTCCATCAAGATGTCCCACAGCACGCGGCGCATCTCGGGATCGAGCCCCGTGGTCGGCTCATCGAGCACCAGCAGCTTGGGCGCCGAAATCAGCGCGCGCGCCACCTGCAGCCGTCGCTTCATGCCGCCCGAAAGGCTCTCGACCGGGTCATCGGCGCGCCCGTTCAGACCGAAACGCTCGAGCAGCGCACGCGCCCGGCGCCGACCCTCCTCGACCTGGATACGAAAGAATGTCGCGTAACGCACCAGCTGATCGAAGACGCGGAAATCGCTGTCGAGCGTGTCCTCCTGCGCGCAGACACCGAGCAGCCGCCGCGCCGCCTTGGGGTCGCGGTGCACGTCGATGCCGCCAAGAGTCACCTCACCCGAGGTCACCGGATAAAGACCCGACAGACAATTGATCACCGTCGTCTTTCCGGCACCGTTGGGTCCGAGCAGGCCGAAACATTCGCCCGCACCCACCTCGAACGAGACATCCGACACCGCTTCGATATCACCGCCCGAGGGCAGGCGATAGCGCTTGGTCAGCCGGGTGATGGTCAAGGGGATGGGGGCAGTCATTTCCTCAGCGGGGAAAATACTCGCGGTGGCACCGTCGCGCGCCCAAGCGCCGCACGCAGGCCCGCGTCTGCGTGTGAATCGTCCCTGCGGCCGTCACGTCGACAAGCCCCGTGCCGGTGCGGCAGGTGCGGGTCGCGGCGCGCGCCTGAGCGGGCAACGGGGGAGCACGCTTCGCCCCGGCAAGGGCGAACCGCGCGCGAGATTCAGCCGACGGTCTTTTCGTCCGCTTCCGCGGCCGGCGGCTGAACGGGAGTTCCCTCGACAGGCTGCTGCGCCTGGGCTTTGCGCAGCTTCTTTTCCTCTTTCTTCTGCTTCTTGGCGAGATCTCTCTGACGCTTGGCAAACTGGTAGTTGGGCTTGGCCATCGACAATCCTGTTCTGTTGACAAATTCGAGGTCGTTACGACCCATGAGGGTAACGTGTTCTGAGCTTCGCTCACAAATTTCCGTCTTGCGCCCCGGTGAGTTTACACCTCACCTCGCGTAACCCCGATGCGCCTCATCCGGCGCGATCGGCGACCCGCCGCGCAATCCTCAGAAAGTCCTGGGGAGAAAGGTTTTCGGGCCTCAGCCCGGGATCGATCCCGAGTTCCGGATAATCCCCGGGCTCAAGCGGCAGGGCGTTCCTCAGGGTCTTACGACGCGCCGAGAACGCCTGCGCGACGAGATGGGCGAAAAGGCGCTCGTCCACGGCGAGCGCGGTCTCCCGGGGCACGAGCCGCACCACCGCCGATTCGACCTTCGGCGGCGGCCGAAACGAGCCCGCCGCGACACGAAACAGCTTTTGCATGCGAAAGCGCGTCTGGAGCATCACCGAAAGTCGCCCGTATTCGGGCGTGGAAGGCGCTGCGACCATGCGATCGACCACTTCAAGCTGGAGCATGAAGTGCATATCGCGCACCCGTGCCGCGAAGCACGCGAGGTGAAAAAGCAGCGGCGTGGAAATGTTATACGGCAGGTTGCCGATGACGCGCAGACCCTCGGGAAACGCCCCAAAGTCAAAACGCAACGCGTCGGCGCGATGCACGCGCAGACGCTCGCGCGAAAACTCGGTGTCGAGGCGATCGGCGAGATCACGGTCGATTTCGATTGCATCCAGTGTATCGACACGCTCCAGCAGCCTGCGCGTCAGGGCGCCCTCGCCTGGACCGATCTCGACGACGACGTCGTCGCGCGATGGCGCGATCGCCGCGACAATGCGCTCGAGCACACCCGCTTCGTGCAGGAAGTGCTGGCCGAAGCGTTTGCGCGGCGGGTGCGCGCTCACCGGCACATTTCGACCGCCAGACGCAGCGCCTCCAAGAGACTGCCCGTCTCGGCGCGGCCGGTCCCGGCAAGTTCCAGCGCAGTGCCATGGTCGACCGAGGTGCGCACGAAGGGAAGCCCCAGCGTGACATTGACGCCGCGCCCGAAGCTCGCGTATTTCAGAACCGGCAGCCCCTGGTCATGGTACATCGCAAGCACGCAATCGGCCTCCTTCAGCCGGTCCGGCACGAATAGCGTATCGGCTGGAATCGGCCCGCGTGCGTCGATGCCTGCCGCGCGCGCCTCCTCGAGCGCGGGCGCGATGACGTCGATTTCCTCGCGTCCGAGGTGACCCGATTCGCCGGCATGCGGGTTGAGGCCCGAAACCAGGATGCGCGGCCGCGCGATGCGCA
>JAOUFA010000341.1 GCA_029858545.1 Betaproteobacteria bacterium | reverse complement strand
GCTGAAGCATCGGCGCGCTGAGTCCGCCCGCGCCCCGATCTCGATAGGTGTTGAGCGGCCAGCGCGACTCCCAGGTGTTGATCGAGCGCGTGAGCGGCACTGCTTCGAGTATCAGCGATTCCAGGCGGTCCACGGCGGCGTGACTGGCGCGTGAGAGGATCCGGACCCCCGCTCGCGTCAGTTGCAGCAGTGCGGTCTCGAGCGCGGCTTTCGCCTGCGGTGACGCAAGCTTCCACCCGGCTGTTTGCAGAAGGATCAGATCCGACGGCAGAACGGGTTCGGGCGCCTGCGCGGGTCCGACCAGGCCCGGAAAACCGGGATCGCCGCCTGCGCGCTGAACAATCTCGAACGCCATCTGCCAGCAATCCTCCAGACTTGCCGCGATGACGCCCGTGCAGCTTTGGCTCATGTAATCAAAGCTGCCGCCCCGATTGATCGCACCGACGCTCGGCTTGTAGCCATAGCAGCCGCAATAACTTGCCGGGCGCAGGATCGAGCCGACCACCTGGCTGCCCAGCGCGGCGCTGAAGAATCCGGCCGCCACGCCTGCCGCCGATCCACTGCTCGAACCGCCCGGCGTACGCGTCAGGTCCCATGGGTTGCGCGTCTCGCCGGGGCTGGTTGCGGCGAACTCCGTCGTCACCGTCTTGCCGAGGATGACCGCGCCCGCCTCGCGCAGGGCCTTTACGCTCGCGGCATCGCGTCCGGAGCGCCAGCCCGCGAAAAGCGGAGATCCGTTACCCGTCGGCAGGTCGATGGTCTCGATGATGTCCTTGATACCGATGGGTATGCCGTCGAGAATCGACAGGGGGGTTCCCTCGCGCCAGCGCTGCGTCGACGCGGCGGCCGCCGCACGCGCGCTGTCCAGGGCGAGGCAGGCAAATGCCCTGACATCGTCCTCGCGCTCCTCGATGTTCCGGAGGCATCGATCGAGGAATGCCAGGGGAGAGTCCGTGCCCTCGGAGAAGGCGCCGACCGTGGACAGCCAGGGCTTGCAATTTGCTGAAAATTCATCCGCCTTCACTCAACCTCCCTGCGCGCAGTGCGGTTCCCTAGCTGTGGCAAGGTCCGCGAAACCGATTCCCGCAATCCTGAGTTCACCGGGTGGCGTCGTGACGGTTCCCCGTGCGCCACTTTATCCTGAAGCGCGGGCCACCGACTCTGATTGATACGCCGCGTCCGGACTTCGCAGGCGGATCTGCGAAACAACCGGCCCATCCCGGGAATATCCGGTCCGAACGAGACAAAGTGCATTTCCCGCACCGTATGAAACGCCTATACAACAGAGAAGGCTCAAATTCCAATGGGGAACGGACATGAAATTGCGCATTGCTGTCGCTTGTGTGGTGTGGTTCGCGTCGCCCGCCAATGCCCAGGAATTGCGAATCGGCACCGCGCCGCAGGGCAGTATCGGCTTCAACATCGGAACGGCGCTCACCAAGGTGCTGGCCCAGGCCGAGAAGCAGGCGAGCCGCGTGCAGCCGCTGGCGGGGTCCAGCGCGATCATTCCGCTCGTGAACACCGGCGAGATCGATCTGACGGTGGCCAACACGCTTGAGGTCCAGGAAGCGATTGCGGGTTGGGGTCCGTACGCCGGCCGCAGGCAGGCCAACATCCGGGTGCTCGCCGCGGTGTTTCCGTTGCATGCCGGAGTGTTTGTGAAGAAGGATTCGCCGATTCGCTCGATCGCGGACCTCAAGGGCCAGCGCGTTACCTACGGTTACACCGCGCAACTGACGTTGAACCGGGTGCTCGACGCGATCCTTGCGAACGGCGGCATCGACAGCAGCCTGATCAAGGCTGCGGTCGTTCCCAACGTGACGCGCGGCGCAGACGATTTTGTGCAGGGCAAGGCCGACGCCGGATTTTTCGCGGTGGGTGCGGGCAAGCTCGCGGAAGTGGACAAGGCGGTGGGCGGAATCCGCTTCCTGCCGCTGCTGGATGATCCCTCTGCGATCGCCGCGATGCAGAAGATCTTCCGCTACGCCTACGTGAAGGAAGTACAGCCGCGGCCGGCATTCGCCGGCGTAGTGGGACCGACCAAGCTCATGGCGTACGACTATCTGGTGATATCCAGTACGCACCTCAAGCCCGAGGTTGCCTACCGCGTCGTCAAGGCCCTGCACCAGAATAAGGACCAGCTCGCGGCGAGCCTTGCGGCATTCAGGGATTTCGATCCGGCGGCCATGCAGAAGCTGGTGCCGGCGCTGTATCACCCCGGCGCCCAGAAATACTATAAGGAAAAGGGTGTTCGTCTCAGTATGTAGCGCGATGGCCAGCTGATCGCGCGGACCGCTGCGCGTCCGGTTTCCTACTGAGGGGCGTATTCCGCGTAGACCGGCAAGGCGTCGCCGCTGCACGACCAGCGCGCGCGTGAATCCCAGAAAATGCGCGCCTGCGGCGTGATCGGCGGCTCGCCATCCAGCGATCCGGCCGGGATCATGACGACATCCGTACCCGGAGCCTGGCGAGGCATCCGGCCTCCGCAGTTGCCGCAAAAACAATTGGTGAAACGTTTCGCCTCCGGAACCTTGAACGCGCGGACCGCGTCCTCGCCCTTGATCCACTTGAGCGTAGCGGGCTGAACGAACAGGTTCGAGGTATGGCCGGTGCCTGAGGCCTTGCGACAGCGCGTGCAGTGGCAATGGAAGAACCGTTTCGGTTCGCCGGTGACTTCAAACCGCACTGCGCCGCACAAACAACTTCCCATAAAGCTGGCTTGAGTCATCAGATTCTCCGGTTGTGTGGACAGGCGCGCGAAGATTACTAGAGTGCAGGCAAAGCGGAAACCCCGGTTGCGTCGTCGCCTGGACGACCGTCCGCACCGGTACGCGCCTCGGCGGCTCCCCTATTCCAGGCGGTAGGCGGCGTGGCAGGCGACGCAGGATCGCGTGATCTTATTGAGGGCGGTGAGCGCGCGCCCGAGATCGCGGTCGATTGCGGCCTCCTGGGTGGCGATCCCGAACTGACTCGCCGCGCGATGCATCGCGGTACCCATCTCCCGCATCCCCTTCGGCATGAACGGGGCAACCTCGTGCGCGCCGTGCAATCCGAACGAGGACATGCCGAGACGCTTTTCGGCGAGCTCGCCGGCCCCGTCGAAGTCGTACCGTGCGAGGTGGTCCTGGATTGCGGACAACGTCGCGAGGTGGTCGCGCATATTGGCGAGTTCGTGCCGCTTGAGTTCGGGCGGAAAGGCGACGACCTGTCTCGTGTCGGCGGGTGTCGATCGTGGCGCGACCGATGGCATCTCGTGCCCGTGTCCGTGCGGGTGCTGGTCCTGCTGGGCATTCGCATATGGAGAAAGCGCCAGCGCGGCGGCAGCCAGCAGGAGGGAGAGTCGAGTGCGGATCGGTCGTGGCTGCCTAGACATGTCTACTCCTGAGGTGGGGCGGGGACTCGAATCCTAATCCTTCGGCGCCAGCGGGAACCTATGAATCGTCATTCCTGGCACCGACGCGCGAGGCGTTTGCATCGCCGCCCCGCGCGGCGGAACCTAGCGCGAACCTTCGCCGGACCCTTGATCGCTGCCGCGGCGATATGCCGCGCCGGGTCCAGGGCCGAATCCGCCGAAGCGCCGGTCGGCAACCGTCTTTTGCTCCGGCGTGAGTTCGGAATAGAGGGCCAGCAAGGCCGATGTCGCCGCCTGTCTTTCGCCTTGATGTTGTTTGAACATCTCGTCGCGCTGCTTCAGCCGTTCCGGCAGAGTCCCGGGCGCGTTCGCCCCGTGCATCTGGGCGAACCACGCCACCCTGCTTGCGTCACGCTGCCGCACGGCCGTGACGAATGTCTGCCACGCGGTTTCCTGGCCGGCGGTGATGCCGAGTTCGGATTTCAGGGCCGCGAGCCGGTCTTCCGCAGCGCCGGGGTTGGCGTTGAACATCCCCTGCGGTCCCATCCCGCCACCGTGCATGCCTGCGCCGGGGCCCATGCCGTAGCCGCCGTGCATGCCGTATCCCATGCCGAAGCCGTTGCCCCAGCCCATGCCGTCGGGATGTGCACTGACCGCCGCGGCGCCCAGTCCGAGGGAAAGCGCGGTGCCGACAGCGAGTGCGATTTTCGTCGTGCGTTTCATGATCGTTCTCCATTTTAAGGGGTTGCCTGAGCTGCGGCGCCCGGCTGCCTCGCCGGGAAGTTCCCGCCGCATCGGTGCCCATTTAAGCACCCCGATGTAATCGCCCTGTTCGGCATTTGTAGGCTGGCGTAGCGCGGATTCGCGTTGTTACGTTAGGCTACAAATCCGCCGCACAATGCGCGGGTTTGCCGATATAAAGGTGACATGGAAAC